>NZ_JALJRR010000044.1:0-26468 GCF_024519615.1 Pseudomonas sp. Pse79 | reverse complement strand
TGTGGGAGGGGGCTTGCCCCCGATGGCAGTGTGTCAGCCACTACATGCATGACTGCTCCACCGCCATCGGGGGCAAGCCCCCTCCCACATTTTGACCGCATTCGGCTTGCAGGATCAGGTTGGCTATAAGACCGCGCCTAAGAGCAAGAGCAAATACAGAATGAGGTCTATCTGACCCATGGAGATCCAAATGTGGGAGGGGGCTTGCCCCCGATAGCAGTGTGTCAGCCACTGCATGCATAAGTGATCCACCGCCATCGGGGGCAAGCCCCCTCCCACATTAAGGCCGCCTCTTTAACCCAAGCTGACCGAACGTGGGAAGAGGTACCCCCTTCGAGGCATATCCCCAAACCCCGGGCCGCCCTACCCTGATGAACCGCGGAGGCCCTTATGCTCACCCATCCCAACATCGTTCTAACCCTGCGCAGGCATCACCTGTTCAGCCGGCTGCCTGAAAAAACCTTCCAGGATGTCTGCACCCTGGCCAGTCTCAAGCGTTTGCCCAATCACACCCCGCTCATGCACCAGGGCGATCCCGCCGATCGGTTCTTCCTGCTGGTCAGCGGCCAGATCAAGCTGCACCGGGTCACTGGCGAAGGTCAGGAGCATCTGGTGGAAGTCATCCGCCCCGGCCAGACGTTTGCCGAAGCGCTGCTGTTCACCCAGGCCAAGGCGTACCCGGTAAGTGGCACCGCGCTCAAGGACAGCGTGCTGGTGAGTATCGAAGGCCAACACTATCGCCGCGCCCTGGAAGACCAACCGGCCATTTGCCTGGCGATTCTGGCGAGCATGAGTATTCACCTGCATCAGCGCCTCCAGGACATCGACACCCTGACCCTGGCCAATGCCAGTCGCCGGGTGATCAATTTCCTGTTCCAGGAGCGCGACGACGTCAGCGGTGAGGTGGTGTTGCAGGTGCCCAAGCGCCTGGTGGCGTCGAAGCTGGGGATTCAGCCGGAGACGTTTTCGAGGATTCTGCATCGGCTGGTGGAAGGCGGTTTGATCGAGGTGCGCCAACGCACCATTCGAATCCTGAACGCAGAACAGTTGATGGGGTATCAAGCCGGTTGATACCCCCTCGCGGTCAATGCCCGCTGTGCATCATCGGCATCGGTTGCTGCAACAGCGCCAGGTCGATCTGCTCGAAACGCAACAGCCGGCCACCGGTGTCCGCCGCGACTTTCTGCGCTTTGGCCTCATCGGCAAACGAAGCCAGGACCACGCCCATGGCGCCCTTGAGCCCGGTGCCGATCACGTAGTACGCGGTGCGGGCGTCGATCAGGTGCTTGTCGTCCGGGGCATTCCATTGGCTGCGGCCCATGTCGTGTACGTACAGCTTCGCGTCGTCGTGCCGGTTTTCCGGTTGCAGCCACCAGCCGAGCATTTCGGCGGTAGAACAGAATTTCTTCACCCCGCCCCGCTCCACCACTTGGCCCTTGGGCCCGGGGAATTCGTTGATCACCATACCGCACACGTGGCACTCGTCGTTGGGATGAAACGCCACCGGCGCGTCACTGAAGCTCGACTCCGGCGCCTTGTCGCAGGCGCTCATCAACAAGCCGACCAACAAGGCCGCCACTACCCGTGTCTTGAAACCCATTTCACTCACTCCAGCAGTCATAAAAAAATCCTCACGCCGCACGGCGGCGGAACAGCCCGTAGGCCAGTGCCAGCGGCACGGCCACCCATGCCAGCAGGCACGCCCACAGGGCCAGCGGCGGCACGTCCAGGTCCGAACCCAGGGCCATGACCCCGACGGACTGGGTGCCCGTACCGAAACCCGAGAGGTTGATCAACCGATACACGTCGGTGGGGTTGAGCAGCAGCAACCAGGGCAGCCCCTGCGGGTTGAACTGGCCTTTGCTGAGCACCAGCAAGGCCAGCAGCGCCAGGTCGAAGACCAGCACGAAGAAGAACCACACGCCGAGCGCCAGCCCGGCGGCGGTGGATTTTTCCGCGCACAGGCTGCTCAGACCATAAGCCAGCCCGAGAAAGCACCAGCCAAGCAGGGCCGAGGTCAGCATGAACCGGCCAAAGGCCCAGAGCAGCATGGCGAAGTCCACGTCGTCGACCAGCAACGCAATGGCGAGCATCGCGCAGCCGAAGCCGAGGACCGTGGCCAGCGCGAGGATCAGCCCATGGCCGACGAACTTGCCGAGCAGGATCTGCCCGCGCCCCAACGGATAGGTGAGCAACAGCAACAAGGTGCCGCTCTCGTCTTCGCCGACGATCGCGTCGTAGGCCAGCAACAGCGCGATCAGCGGCATCAGGAACGTCGCCAGGCTGGCCAGGCTGGCGATGGTCGCCGGGATCGAGGTGAAGCCCAGTTGCCCGGCGGCGGCGGCGCCCAGCCAGGCGATGCCGATGGCCAGCACCGCGAACAACAGGCTGATCGCCAACAGCCAACGGTTGCGCAGGCCGTCGCAGAACTCTTTGCGGGCCATGTTCCAGATCGGGTTCATAAGGCCGCCTCCTGTGCCGTGACCATCGCGCTGTCCATGTAATGCCGGTAGATGTCTTCAAGGGACGGCGGCAGGATTTCCACGTCGCTGGGGCTGTCCTCGGCCAGCAGTTGGCGCAGCAGTTGCACCTTGCTGCCGTTGTGCGCCGCCACTTGCAGCCCTTCGACGCCCCAGCGCCGGGTGACATGGCCGGCGGCGCTCCAGCGTTGTTGCAGCGATTCGACGCGCTGCAAGCCGCAGGTGCGGATCAGCGTCGGCAAGCCGGCCTCGGCGCGCAACTGCGCCAGGCTGCCCAAGGCCAGCAGGCGGCCCTGGGTCAGGATCGCCGCACGGTTGATGTGCGCCTCGACGCCCGGCAGCACGTGGGAGCACAGGATGGTGCTGGTGCCGGCCGCACGCAGGCGGTCGAGCAGGCGATATAAGTCCTGGGTGGCGAACGGGTCGAGGCCCACGGTAGGTTCGTCGAGCAGCAACAGGCGCGGCTCGCCGAGCAAGGCCTGGGCCAACCCGAGGCGCTGGCGCATGCCCTTGGAATAGGTCTTGACCCGCCGCCCTGCCGCCGCGGTCAGGCCGACGTCGTCCAGCAGGCTGTCGACCTGATGCATCGGCGCGCCCTTGAGCCGGGCAAAGTGACGCAGGGTTTCGACGCCGCTCAACTGTGCATAGAACGTGACGTTTTCCGGCAGGTAACCGAGCCAGCGACGCACGTGGGGATCACTCGGCGCACGGCCGAATACCCGCACCTCGCCGGCGCTGGCGCGCAGCAGGCCGAGCACCAGCTTCATCGCCGTGGTCTTGCCCGCGCCGTTGTGCCCGAACAACCCCAGGACTTCGCCGGGGGCCAGGCTCAGGTTCAGGTCGTGCAGCACCGTGGCACGCCCATAGCGCTGGCTGACGCCTTCGATCTCGACGACATTCATCATGCAGGTTCCTTCTGAGTGGGGGCTTGCATCAGGGGGTGGCTATCCATCACACCCGGCGACTTCATCACCGGAAACGCACGTTGCACCCAGCGCAGCAACTCGATGCCGGGGCTGTTCATCAACAGCCGCACCTGGGGGTACAACCACAGCAGGCGGTCGACGTTGTCGTTCGGCTCGTAAGCCACATCGCCGAGGCCATCGCCGTTGCGGTCCCAGCCGAGGTAGTCGCTCCAGTAGTTGCCCCGGCCGTCCGCCGACCATTCCTGCAAGCGGCTGGCGACGTATTTGACCTGGCGCTGGTTGTCGATGAAGGCGTTGCCGGCGATGCGGTTGTCTTCGGAGCCGGCGGTCAGGTGAATGCCCACCGCGCTGCGCGCGAAGCGGTTGTTTTCGATGCGGTTGAACAGCGAGTTGTAGATGAACAGTGCCTTGCCTTCGCCGCCGGCGATCATGGTGTCGCCGGTGGAGCCGTCGCGCACATCGGTGACGACGTTGTCCTGCAAGGTCGAATAGGTGATGTAGTTCATCAGGATGCCGTAGTTCTGGTCCTGCTCGGAGCGATTGCCGATCACCGTCAGCTTGCGGCTTTGCATCAACGCATAGCCGGTGCGGGTGCGGCGGGTGGTGTTGCCCAGGACCTGGTTGTCGTTGGCAAACATGTAGTGGATGCCGTAGCGCAGGTCTTCCAGGGTGTTGCCTTGCAGCAGGTTGCCGTTGGAGGTGTCGATGTAGATGCCGTCGCGGGTGTCGCGCACGTGGTTATCGATGACGCGGGCACCGTGTACCGCGTACAGGTGAATGCCGTTGCCACGGTCCTGCGAACGTACCGAGGTGTCACCCTGGATGCGGTTGCCGATCACGCTCACGTCCTGGGTGCCATCGACCCAGATGCCAAAGCCCTGGCCTTGCAGGCGGTTGCCCAGCACTTGCGCGCCACGCGCCTGGGGCTGGATGAACACAGCGGCGTTCATGGCTGTGAGGTCGTCGCCCCAATCGAGGAACGTGCAGCCTTGGACGCTGACATCCGGCGCGCTGATCAGCAGGCCGTTGCCCTGCCCTTCGGCCTGGAAGATGGCGCCGGGGGCGCAGGTCAATTGCAGCGGTTGGTCGATGCGGAACGAGCCCCGGTACTCGCCGGCAGGCAAGCGCCAACGGTTGGGGCCGTCGGCTTGCAGGGGTAAGTCGGTGATGGGGCGAACGGCGGCGACCGCTCCCGCCGAAGCCACTATCAGCATCACCAGGATGACGAGTGATCGAGCCACGATGATGTCCTCTTAAAGGAAATGCGGCTAAAAGTGGGAGGGAGCTTTGCTCCCGATGAGGGTGTGTCAGTTGATGCATCTGTGACTGATTCACCGCCATCGGGAGCAAGTCGAATCGTCGCACCGTCCCTCCCACATTTGCCTTGTGTCGTTTCTCAAACAGCGTGTCAGGCGGGCTCGACCTTCATCCGCCCGACCATTTCCATGTGCAGGGCATGGCAGAACCAGCTGCAGTAGTACCAATGCAGCCCGGGCTTGTCGGCAATGAATGTGATCGACGAGGTCTGCTGCGGGCTGATCTCCATGCTCGCGCCGTGGTTGACCATGACAAAGCCGTGGGTCACGTCTTCGATCATGTCGATATTGGTGATGGTCACGGTGACTTCATTGCCCTGTTTGACGGTGAACTCCGAAAGCCCGTAGGCCGGGGCCATGGAGGTCATGTACACGCGCACTTTGTTGCCGTCGCGGATCACCTTGCTGTCGGTTTCCAGGTTGATCCCGTCCTTCTTGGCGATGGCCACCGTTTCGGCGAAGAATGGATCGTTGCGCTCCCAGATTTTCTTGGTCTTGATCTGGTCGCGGCGCGCCATCACACAGTCATGGGGTTCGGCGAAGGCCGGGCCGTCGTGGACCAGTTTCATTTCATCGCCGGAGATGTCGATCAACTGGTCGTTTTCCGGGTGCAGCGGGCCGGTGGGCAGGAAGCGGTCCTTGGAGAACTTGCTCAAGACCACCAGCCACTGGCCGTCGGCGTCGCGGGTTTCGGTCAGCGACGCATGGTTGTGACCGGGCTGGTACTGCACATCGAGCTTCTGCTTGATGTAGTTGACCTTCTCGCCGCCATAGGCACGGATGGCCTCGGCGATGTTCCACTTGACCACCTGGCTGTCGATGAACAGCGTGGTGTAGGCAAAGCCGCGTCCGTCGTAGGTGGTGTGCAGCGGGCCCAGGCCCAGCTCCGGTTCACCGACCACCACACCGCGCGGGTCGCTGATCTTGCCGCTGAACAGGTCGTCGAGTTTGTCGATGGCGATGATGGTGCAGGTCGGAGACAGCTTGCCGTTGGCGATGAAGTACTTGCCATCCGGCGAGGTGTTGCAGCCGTGGGGGTTTTTCGGCACCGGAATGTAGCGGGTGAACTCGCTGTCCTTGCCGTCCTCGGATTTGCGTCCGTCCACCACCGGCACCTTGACGCCGTCCACATTGATGAACTTGCCGGCCTTGATCGCCGCTTCGATGCGCGGGATGTTGAACACCACCACCCAGTCGCGCTCATTGCGCATCATGCCGGCCAGGTCGGTGGCCTTTTCCGAGTTGTAGCAGGTGGCCGCTGCGTACTTGCCGGTGTAGTCCATGTCGGCGTTGTCGAGGTTGCCGTCGACGATCACCTGGAAGGCCATCTCCATTTTTTCCGCATCGATGGCGTTGAACATGGTGAAGCTGTTGCGATCCTGCAGGTCGAAGTTTCGGCCGTCATTGGGGTGCGGGATGATGAATTCGGCGTTGCAGAACACGTACTTGGTGTAGGGCACCTTTTGCAGGCGCAGGCCGTGGATGGCCTGGACGTTCGGTACGGTGAGGATTTTGTCGCACTTCATGATGTCCAGGCGGATGCGCGCCACCCGGCTGTTGGCCTTGTCATTGATAAACAGGTACTTGCCGTCGTAGTGGCCGTCGGTGGTGGACAAGTGCGGGTGATGGCAATCGCCGTTGGAGTACTTGGCGCCCTCGCCGAGGATGCGCTTGCTCTCGTTGGTCAGGCCCCAACCGGTGGCCGAATCGACGTTGAACACCGGGATACGCATCAGCTCGCGCATCGACGGGACGCCCATCACCCGCACTTCGCCCTGGTGACCGCCACTCCAGAAGCCGTAGTAATCGTCGAGCTGGCCGGGTTCCACATGGATTTTCGATTTGGCGTCCTTGGCCGCCGCCGCGAAGGATTCACGGGTAAACACCGCGCCGCCGAGGGCCGACGCACCCGCCAGTACGGCGCCGGTCACCGCACCGGTGCCGAGGAAACTGCGCCGGGTCAGGCCGTCATGTTTATCGTCTGTATCGTTCATGGGTTGCTCCTTCAAGCGTTGGGATTTATCTGCACTACGGGAATCTGTTCGGGCGCCGCCTTGTTGCGCTTCTTGCGTTTGTTGATCAGCGGCGGGCATTTGTTTTCGTTGTGCCAGGTCATCTGGCAGTCGAGGCAGTAGTGGCATTCGTTGGCGTTGATATGGCCGTCCGGGTGGATCGCCTGGATCTCGCATTCCTTCGCGCACAGCTGGCACGGGTTACCGCATTCCTGGCGCCGCTTGAGCCAGTCGAACAGGCGGAACTTGCTGGGGATCGCCAGGGCGGCGCCGAGGGGACAGAGGTAGCGGCAGTAGACTTTGCGGGTGAACAGGTTGATCACCAGCAACGCCACGGCGTAGAGCACGAACCACCACTGGCGGTCGAACTTGAGCGTGATGGCGGTCTTGAACGGTTCCACTTCGGCAAAGCGTTCGGCGGTGGCCATGGATTCCAGGGAGAGGCCGAACAGCACCAGCAGGATCAGGTACTTGATCGCCCACAGCCGTTCATGCACCGCGAAGGGCAATTCGAACTGGCGGATCTTCAGGCGGCGCGCGGCCTCGTTGAGCAGTTCCTGCAAGGCCCCGAACGGGCACAGCCAGCCGCAGAACACCCCGCGCCCCCAGAGCAGGATGCTGGCGGCGGTGAAGACCCAGAGCATGAAGATCAGCGGGTCGGTGAGGAACAGTTCCCAGCGGAAGTCCTGGACCAGCGCATGCACGAAGGTCAGCACATTGACCACCGACAACTGCCCCAGCGCATACCAGCCGATGAACCCCACGGTAAACACCAGGTAGCCGCGGCGCAGCCAGTGCAGCAGGCGCGGGCGCCGGGCCAGGCTGTCCTGCAGGAACAGGATCGCGGTAAGCAGCAGCAGCGCGACGCCGAGCACCATGACCTGCACCTGTTTCTGGTACCAGATGCTCAACCACAGTGGGCGGCTGGCCTCATCCAGCGCGGCTTGTTCGGCGGCGGTGGGCAGCGGCCGTTCCAGGTACTGTTCGGGCATCTGGTAAGGCAGTTCGAAGCTGCTGAACGTGCCGCTGACCGGGCCGGTCTGGCGCCGCACCAGCAGTTCCAGGGTCCAGGGCGAGCCGGGGTCGAAGCCGGCCTGCGGGCGCACGATGAATACCGACATCTCGTCGAAGGCCGGGATGCCCTCGGCGTAGACATCGTCGATGCGCTGGTGGTCGAGGTCGCGGAAGCTGATCACGTTGCCGAACTGGCGCAACTGCACCCGGTCGAAAATCCCGCCGCGCACATAACCCGAACCCTTGAACGAAAACAGCCCACGGCCGAGCACGGCGATGGCCTGTTCGCCGGGTTTGAGCCCCTGCATCAGGTTGCGGTAGTGCTCTTCGCCCAGCAGGTTGCGGCCGATGCTCGGCGGGTTGATGTCGGCCACATAGAGGTCGATGAAGGTCTCATCCGCGGCCTCGGCGCCTTCGGCGGCGGTGTCCTTGAAGGCCGCGTCGACCTGGCCCCGGGTCAAATGCAGGCGGCGGATCGCGCCATTGCCGGTCAATTGTGCCCAGGTGGCGGGGTCAAACCGGTCGGTGCGGATCAACGCGACTTTCTGCGCGGTCGCGGCCTTGCCGTCGATCAGCTTGAGCCACACCGCCACGTCATGGGCCGCCCGCATCACCACTTCATTGACCACCATCGCGGTCACGGTCGCGCCGGCAATCGCGTCCACCGTCACCGCCTTCGGATCGCTGGAACGCCCGACCACCACGCGCTGGCGCACATCGACGCCGGAATAGTGCGCGGTGAATTCGTGCAGTTTGACCTCGGGAATACCGATCAACAGGATCGGCTCGTGGTGTTCCAGCACGTAGGCATCGCGGATCACCCCGGCGGCGTCGAGGATCACCAGGGTGTTGATCGGCTTGCCCGAATACGCCGGGATCGCCACCACATCCAGGCTCTGAAACACGTAGCCAATGGGCTTGCCGGCAGTCGAAATGGTCCGCACCTTGAACGGACCGTCTGGCGCGGAGACCGCATCCTGGGCGGGGAAAGCGCGTTCGATACGCTGCTGTTCGATGTCGCCGTAAGGCCGGGCCTGGGCGGTGAAGCTGGTGATGAGCAACACCACCAGCAGCGTCAGCCAGTGGCGTGTCAAGCGCGCGGAGCGAGTCATGGAGTCCCTTGAGGCGTCGGGCTGAAGAGGGCCCCGATAGTGGGGCGACGATGGCAAGTGGCCCTTGATCGAAATCAAGTCGAGTCCGATGAGGGTGCGGCGCATACGCACGGCTGGCGCGTTGTCGCACCTCTTACTTGAGCTTCAGGCGCCGCGCCAGCTTGTGCAGGTTGCTCGCGTCCACGCCAAGCAAGCGCGCGGCACTCGCCCAATTGCCGGCGCAGTGTTCCAGGGCGTGGCGAATGTTCCAGCGCTGGCACTCGTCCACCGCCACCGCCAAGGGTTGGAAGGCCTCGATCGATGACGCGGGCATGGCTCGTTCCACCGCGACGGCGGCCGTGTCCAGGCCCAGGGCGTGCGGTTCCAGGCGGATCACCGAACTGCGCGGTTCGCCACGACTGAGCTGCTTCAACGCGGCGCGACTGATCACATGCTCCAGCTCACGCACATTGCCCGGCCAGGCGTACTCGAGCAGCGCCTGTTGCGCCGCCGGCGACAGTTGCAGGTCATGCAAGCCCAGGCGCTCGCGGTTGAGCTCAGCGAAATGCCGCGCCAGCAGCAACACATCCTCGCCACGCTCGCGCAACGCCGGGATCGGCAGCGGGTACACCGACAGCCGGTGATACAGGTCGGCGCGAAACAGGCCGTCACGCACGCGGTCGGGCAGGTGGCGATTGGTGGCGGCAATGATGCGGACATCCACATGCAATGGCCGATCGGCGCCCAGGCGCTGGATCTCGCCATTCTCCAGGGTGCGCAGCAGCTTGGCCTGGATGCTCAAGGGCAATTCGCCGACCTCATCGAGGAACAAGGTGCCGCCGTTGGCCGCATCGAACCGCCCGGCGCGGTCGTGGGTGGCGCCGGAGAAGGCCCCCTTGACGTGACCGAACAGCTCGCTTTCGGCCAACGCCTCCGGCAGCGCCGCACAGTTGACCTGCACCAGAGGCTTGTTGCCGCGTTGCGACAGACGATGCAGGCGCCGCGCGAACAGCTCTTTGCCGACCCCGGTTTCGCCGAGCAACAACACCGGCAACTGCGTTTCGGCCAGCAGCGCCAGCTCGTCGAGCAACTCCTGCAACACCGCGCTCTGGCCGAGGATGCCGTCGAGCGGCGCGGTCATTTCGACCCTCCTGGGGTTCAGAGCACCCTGGAAGCGTGTGGTCATGATTACCTTACTCCGGGATAAATCGTTACTTTTCAATGCGTTAAAATTGGCACGCTGCCTGCAATCACTGGTTCATACCCGTATTGCCGATGAGGAAAGCCCGATGACCGTGAGCGACTGGAACACCCAAACCCAGGACCACTTGATCGACCATCTGCTGGCGCGCTACCACGCACGTCATCGCGAGCAATTGCCGGAACTGGTCCGCATGGCGAGCCGCGTCGAACAGGTCCACGGTCAGCACCTGCAATGCCCCAACGGCCTGGCCGACCTGCTGCTCGACATGCAGCAGGAACTGGAGAGCCATATGCTCAAGGAGGAACAGGTATTGTTCCCGATGCTGCAAATGGGCATGGGGCCGCAGGCGTCGACGCCGATCCAGGTGATGCGCTACGAGCACGACCAACACGCCGAGGCCCTGGAGCAGCTGTTGAGCCTGACGAACCAGATCACCCCGCCGGCCGAGGCCTGTAATACCTGGCGCAGCCTGTACCGCGAGCTGAGCGCCTTTCATGCCGACCTGCGCGAACACATCCGCCTGGAGAACGACATATTGTTTGCCCGGGCCGCGCCCAGCCTCGCCGCGGCCCGCGCATAGCGCACTTTCACAAGCGTTCACTGCGACGATCGTGCAGCGTTGCCTGTGCGCTGCCCTTGTCGTAGATCAAGTACGGCCGACGCCAACAGGATTAACCTTGGGTATCCCTTCCCGATATTCCCCGAGGTCAAGATGGTGCTCCATCGTGTTCATCACCAGATCCTGCGCAGCCACCACTTGTTCGAACCCCTGGACGAGGCGCAGTTGAACGAGCTGATGAGCAGCAGCCAATTGCTCAGTGTCGACAAAGGCGAACCGCTGTTCCGCCAGGGCGAACCGGCCGATGCGTTCTACTTCGTGATCGCCGGCGCGGTGAAAATCTACCGCCTCACCCCGGACGGCCAGGAGAAGGTGTTCGAGGTGATCGGCGAACGGCAGACCTTCGCCGAAGCCATGATGCTGATGGATACGCCCAACTACGTAGCGTGCGCCGAAGCGGTGTGCCCCACGCAGTTGTACCGGCTGTCCAATGCCACCTACATGCGTTTGCTGCAGAGCAACAGCCGCCTGACCTTCGCCCTGCTCGGCAAGTTGTGCGTGCGCCTGCACCAGCGGGTCAACGAGATCGAAACCCTGTCGCTGAAAAACGCCACCCACCGCGTGGTGCGCTACCTGCTCACGCAACTGGTGCGCTTGCAAAGCACCACCGATTGCAGCTTCGAGCTGCCGATGGCCAAGCAACTGATTGCCGGGCACCTGTCGATCCAGCCGGAGACGTTTTCGCGGATTATCCGACGCTTGATCGACGAGAAAATCATCACCCAGGACGGCCGGCAGATCGCAATTCTCGACCGCCCGCGCCTGGAGCAATTCGAGTGAAAACCTGCCTGGTCTGCCAGCACGGCAATGCCGTGGAGCGCGACCTGTGCGAGCGTTGCGCCACACCGCTGCCCGAGGCCCACGCCAGCACCCAGGCGCGCCGACTGAAGCGTTTCCAGTGGTTCTGCCTGGGCCTGACGCTGTTCTGCGTGGTGATGTTCTTCTGGTTGCCCAGGGACTTTTACTGAGTCTCGGTCAACTGCCGATACAGCTGCGGCAGGCGTTGCGGTAATTGTTCGGGGCGATGGATCAGGGTGAAACCATGGGCGCCGAACATGTACGGCAGATAGTCGCCGGCCTGTTTGTCGATGGTGATGCAGAACGGAATCAAGCCCTGGCGCCGCGCTTCGACCACCGCCTGGCGCGTGTCCTCCACGCCGTAACGTCCCTCATACAGGTCCAGGTCATTGGGCTTGCCGTCGGTGATCAACAACAGCAACTTGCGCCGCTGCGGGCAGGCGCCCAGCAACTGGGTAGCCTGACGGATAGCCGCGCCCATGCGCGTGTAGTAGCCCGGCTTGAGGCCCTGGATCGCGCCGCGCGTGCGGTCGTCATAGGCTTGCTGGAACGTTTTGAGCACCTGCAAGCGCACCTGGTGCCGCCGCAGTGAAGAAAACCCATACAACGCAAAGCGATCCCCTGCCCCGGCCAGGCTTTCGCCGAACAGCAGCAGGCTGTCGCGTATCACATCGATGACCTTTTGCTCATCGTTGACATGGGCATCGGTGGACATCGACAGATCGGCCAGCAACAGGCACGCCAGGTCGCGGTGGGTGTGGCGTTGTTCAAGGAACAGCCCACGCTCGGCGCAGGCGCCCTGCTGGCGCTGCACATGAAAATCCAGCCAGGCCTGCAGGTCGACCTCTGACCCCTGGGGCTGCTGGCGCTGCCATTGGCGGTCGGTGCGCAGGCTCTGGAATTGCCGGCGCAAGCGCTGGGCCTGGGCCTGCAAGCGCGCGGGCAAGGGTTGCGGGGCGTCGCAACGCGGCTGCATCAATTGCAGGTTGACGAAGCCTTCCTGCAAGCACTGCCGGCGATAATCCCACTCGGGCAACTTGATGCCGTCACCCAAGGGGATGTCGTCGACATCGGCGGGCGGCAGATCCAGGTGCAGCTTGAGCCCGCCGCTCTTGCGCACGCGCTGGCGCGACAGGCTCAACTGGTCGAGGTCTTCGGCGACGCGGGCGGCGTCCGGGTCCTGGCTGTCGTCGGACCAGCGATCGAGGTCGACGTGTTCGCTCCAACTGAACAGGTTTTCCAGGCGCACCACCAGCAGGCCGCCATCGCGGCTCGCGTCGTCAACGCGGGTGGCACGCTTGGGCCCGCCTTGCTGCTCGCCGGGCGGGGCTGAGAGGTCGTCGCCCTCCTCTTCCAGGTCGGTATTTTGCGCGGTGTCCAACTGCAGCGCCGGGTACAGCCATAACGGCAACGGCCAGGCGGCCCGTGAACTGCGCGGCAAGTGACGCACGCTGCCGGGTTCGCGCAGGGCCTTGCGCAAGGCCCGCTCCAGGGCGGCTTCGTCGGGTTTGAGGCTGGCAGGGTCGGGGCGCAGTTGCAGGTGCGCCTCCACCAGGCGTTGGTAGCGCGGCAGCATCGCCGGGTAGCGCTGCAACAGCAGCCAGGTCCAGCGTTGGTTGTCGCGCGCCCAGTGGCTCATCGGCCCGGCGTGGGCCGCGAGCAGCGCCAGCCAGCGGTACAACTCGTGATTCAGCGCCGCATCGGGAAACACCGCCAGGCGTGCCGGCAAGCGCAAGCGGTTACCGTCGCAGGACGCCAGGGGGGCTTGCTTGCAGGTGCCGGCGATACGCATCAACAGGTTGCGGCGCAGCAACAGGTCGCGCTCGCAGGCCGCCTCCAACGCCATCCCGCCAGCGCCGCCCAGGGCGCGGAACAACAGGGCCAGGCTGCGCTGATGGTCCGTCAGCGCGACCTGCGCCTCGGGGAAATCGACATTGGCACGGCGGGTGATGAAGCGGTGCCAGACGCTGCCGACCCACTCTTCCAATTCCAGGGTAAAGGCCATGAGCCGTGCTCCAAACGTAAAACGGCCCGCTGTACCAGCCGGGCCGCCGTCTTAGGGATTGACGATCAATACACAATCGGCGCCGGCGCACCGGCGACGGCTTGGCGTTGGCGGAAGCTGTACAGGTAGCAGAGCAGCCCCAGCAGGAACACCACGCCACTGGCCAACCGGGCCCAGAACAAGACGGTCAAATGCTCGACCGTGGCCATGAACGGCAAGGCCACACCGTCCGCCGGCCAGCGCTGCAACCACACCTGCACCACACCGGCTGCGGTGAGGAGCAAGGTGATCATCACCATCGACAGCACCATCAGCCAGAAGCCCCAGATTTCAATGGTCTGCGAACGCGCATCGGGCGCTTCGCCGAGGCCGCGCAAGCGTGGCATGGCGTAGCTGATCAGGGTCATCACGATCATCGCGTAGGCCCCGAAGAACGCCAGGTGACCGTGGGCCGCCGTGAGCTGGGTACCGTGGGTGTAGAAGTTGACCGGTGCCAGCGTATGCAGGAAGCCCCAGACCCCGGCGCCGAAGAACGCCGTCACCGTGGTGCCCTTGGCCCACAAGGTCGCCGCGCGGTTCGGGTGCTGGCGCCGCCGACGTTTGACCATGGTGAAGGCAAACATCACCATCGCCAGGAACGGCAGCGGCTCCAGGGCCGAGAAGATCGAGCCGACCCACAGCCACACCTCGGGTGCGCCGATCCAGAAGAAGTGGTGCCCAGTGCCGATGATCCCGGTGATCAAAGCCATGGCGATGATCACGTACAGCCATTTCTCCACCACTTCACGGTCGACGCCGGTGACCTTGATCAGCACGAACGCCAGCATCGAGCCCATGATCAGTTCCCACACGCCTTCTACCCAAAGATGCACCACCCACCACCAGTAGAACTTGTCACGTGCGAGGTTGCCGGGGTTGTAGAAGGAGAACAGGAAGAACACCGCGAGGCCGATCAGGCCGGTCATCATCACCATGCTGACCGTGGTTTTGCGGCCCTTGAGCAGGGTCATGCCGATGTTGTAGAGAAAGCCCAGGCACACCACCACGATGCCCATTTTGGTAATGGTCGGTTGCTCGAGGAACTCGCGGCCCATGGTCGGCAGCAGTTCGTTATGGGTCAGCTTGGCCAGTGCCGCATAGGGCACCAACAGGTAACCGAGGATGGTCAACACCCCGGCTGCGGCAAACACCCAGAACAGCAAGATCGCCAGTTTGGGGCTGTGCAGCTCGCGGTCGGCCTCCTCGGGTATCAGGTAATAGGCGGCGCCCATGAAGCCGAACAACAGCCAGACGATCAGCAGGTTGGTATGGACCATCCGCGCCACGTTGAAGGGGATCAACGGGAACAGAAAGTCGCCCACCACGTATTGCAGGCCCATGATCAGGCCAAACAGCACCTGGCCGACGAACAGGATCAAGGCAAACACAAAGTAGGGTTTGGCCACGGCCTGGGATTGGAATTTCAGATAGGGATTGGCGCTGCGCATGGCTCAGCCCTCCTTGTTGGGTGGCCAGTTATTGGTATCGATCTTCGAGCTCCATTTGAGGAACTCGGCCATATCGTCCACCTCCTGGTCGCTGAGGTTGAATTGCGGCATGGCGCGACGCCCCGGCACCCCAAGGGGCTGCATTTTCATCCAGGCGTGCAGGAACGGCTTGAACCCTTCGTCACCCCCACGACGCTTGAACACATTGCCCAGCTCCGGCGCAAAGTACGCGCCTTCGCCCAACAGGGTGTGGCAACCGACGCAGTTATTACGCTCCCAGACGCTTTTGCCGCGGATCACCGATTCAGTGAGCTGGTCGACATTGCTACGGGCGGGAAAGGTTTGTTCGGTGTGGTAGGTCAAGGCCAGGAAAATCAGGAAGAAGAACACGCTTCCTCCGAAATAGATGTTCCTGGCCATGCCCTTGGTGAAGGTCTCTGACATGGTCGCTTCCTCATGGCTTGGCGGGGGTCATGATAGGAAGGTGGAGGGTGAAAACCGCTTGATGGCGATCAAGAATTGTTGATCGGGGTGGTCAAGTATTCTTGGGGGATTGAGTCTGGGTCGGTTGCGGCGGTGACAGTGCCTGTTTTCTGGTATTGGCTGAACACTGCTGAATGGCCATTCAGCCCCCCACAAGCCCCACCACCAACACCAGAACCACCGGCCAACCCAGAACCAGCCGACGCCAGAACCTGGGAGCATGCCGCAACTCCATGAACCCATCGGCAATCAGCCACGCCTTGACCACCGCCAGCAGCAAAACCGCCAGCCACAGCCCGGAGCCGCCGGCGAGCACGGTGCCGACGCTGAGCACGACCAACGTGGCCCAACACACGATCAGCCCTTGGGAAATGGACATCGGTACCTCATCCAATCACGTAAACCAACGGAAACAGCACCACCCACACCAGGTCCACCATGTGCCAATACAGCACCCCCGACTCCAGCCCGCCGACCGACAGCCCGCCGCGCCAGCAGCCCAGCGCCAGCCACGCGAGAATCACCATGCCCAGCAGCACATGCAGGAAATGGAACCCGGTCAGTAGCCAGTACAAGGTAAAAAACGTGCTGTGCTCCAGGCCCAGCCCGGCAGCGCCGAGGTGGGCGTACTCGGTGAGTTTGATCGCCACGTAGACCAGCGCCACCAACAGCGCCGCGACGAACAAGCCGGCACCGCGCCGCCAGCGCTGCAATCGCACCTGCTGCAACGCCAACGCCGCGAGCAGCCCGGCGGTCAACAGGCTCAAGGTCATCGCCAGCCCGGTGGAGGTGTCCAGTTGCGCGCGCCCTTCGGCAAACACCTCGGGCTTGAGCGCCTGGGTCACGGCGAACGCGAGGATCAGAATCGCGAACACCGACAACTCGGCGAGGATGAAAAACCACATCGCCAGGTCGCCCGGCAGGCGGCGCGGTTCAGGCAAAGTACACATCGACCACGTCCATCAAGGCGGTCACGGTGTGCGGGTCGTCCGTCAGCGCCTCGGCCAGGCATGCCAGGCAGGCTTCGCGAATGGGCATGCCGGCTGCGATCAGGCGCGCGGTGAAAATCAGCAGACGCGTGGAGGCCACTTCTTCCAGGTCGTGTTGATCGAGGCGGCGCAAGGCCTGGCCGAGGCGCACCACCTGGGTCGCCAGGGCAAGGTCCACCTGGGCCTCGCGCGCCACGATGCGCGCTTCGCCCTCGACGGCCGGGTAATCGAAGCGCATCGCGACGAAACGCTGGCGGGTGCTGGGTTTCATGCCCTTGAGCAGGTTCTGGTAACCGGGGTTATAGGACACCACCAGCATGAACGACGGCGGCGCCTTGACCACTTCGCCGGTGCGCTCCAGGTACAACTCGCGGCGGTCGTCGGCCACCGGGTGCAGCACCACGGCGGTGTCCTGACGCGCCTCGACCACTTCGTCCAGGTAGCAGATGCCGCCTTCGCGCACGGCACGGGTCAGCGGGCCGTCCTGCCACCAGGTGCCCTCGGCGCCGATCAGGTGACGGCCGATCAGGTCGGCGGCACTCAGGTCGTCGTGGCAGGCCACGGTGTACAGCGGCAAGTTCAGACGATGCGCCATGTGCTGCACGAAACGGGTCTTGCCGCAGCCCGTGGGGCCCTTGATCAGCACCGGCATGCGGTGGCGCCAGGCGTGTTCGAACAGCAGGTGTTCATTGTCCAGGGGTTGGTAGAAGGGCTCAGTCATGACAGGCATCCACAGCGGGTTTGATGGCCACGCTAAGGGCCCCTGCGACAACCTGGCAAGCACCGCCCGAGACAAACTTGATCGTGATCAAGCGAAGTTTGCGGTGCTGCCCCCTAGTCTGGCCCCGCACGAAGAACCTGCGCCCCGCACCGTGTTGCGAGGCAACGCAAAGGTCCCGCCTGAGGAGTAAATGGAATGCTGACTCGCAACAGAAAACCCTTCACCCTGAGCCTCGCCGCACTGAGTTGCGCGTTGGCCTTGGCACTGCCCTTGAGCGCCCATGGCGCACCCCAGCCGGCCGAAGTGAAAACCGCCGGCGCGCCGGACATGAGTCAGGCCGACTTCGACACCTCCAAACAGATTTACTTCGAGCGCTGCGCCGGTTGCCACGGCGTGCTGCGCAAGGGTGCCACCGGCAAACCGCTGACACCGGACATCACCCAGGCCCGTGGCCAGGCCTATCTGGAAGCGCTGATCACCTACGGTTCCCCCGCCGGCATGCCGAACTGGGGCACCTCCAATGCGTTGACCAAAACCCAGATCAGCCACATGGCCAGTTTTATCCAGCACACCGCGCCAACCCCGCCGGAATGGGGCATGGCCGAAACCCTCAAGACCTGGAAAGTGCTGGTCAAGCCCGAAGACCGTCCGAAGAAACAGCTGAACGATCTGAACCTGGAAAACCTGTTCTCCGTCACCCTGCGCGACGACGGCAAGATTGCGCTGATTGATGGCGACAGCAAGAAAATCGTCAAACTGATCAACACCGGTTATGCCGTACACATCTCGCGGATCTCCGCCTCGGGCCGCTACCTGCTGGTGATCGGCCGCGACGCCAAGATCGACATGATCGACCTGTGGCCCGCCGAACCGACCAAGGTCGCCGAGATCAAGGTCGGCATCGAGGCGCGCTCGGTGGAGACCTCGAAATTCAAGGGCTACGAAGACAAGTACGCCATCGCCGGTTCCTACTGGCCGCCACAGTTCACCATCATGGACGGCGAGACCCTGGAGCCCAAACAGATCGTGTCCACCCGCGGCATGACCGTCGACAAGCAGGAATATCACCCCGAGCCCCGCGTCGCGGCGATCATCGCCTCCCACGAATGGCCGGAGTTCATCGTCAACGTCAAGGAAACCGGCAAGGTGATGCTGGTCAATTACCAGGACATCAAGAACCTCACCATCACCACCATCGACGCCGCACCGTTCCTGCATGACGGTGGTTGGGACAGCACGCACCGCTACTTCATGACGGCGGCCAACAACTCGAACAAGGTCGCGGTGATCGACTCCAAGGAGCGCAAGCTCACTGCGTTGGTCGAGGTCGGCAAGACCCCGCACCCAGGCCGTGGCGCCAACTTCGTACACCCTACCTACGGACCGGTCTGGGCCACCAGCCACTTGGGCGACGGCGGTATTTCGGTGATCGGCACCGACCCGATCAAACACCCGCAATACGCCTGGAAACAGGTGGAATCGCTCAAGGGCCAGGGCGGCGGCTCGCTGTTCATCAAGACCCATCCCAACTCCCGGCATTTGTATGTCGACACCACCCTCAACCCCGACGCCAAGCTGAGCCAGTCGGCCGCGGTGTTTGACATCGACCATCTGGACAAGGGTTACACGGTGCTGCCGATCGCCGAATACGCCGGCATCAAGCAAGGCGCGCTGCGCGTGGTGCAGCCGGAATACAACAAGGCCGGCGACGAGGTGTGGTTCTCGGTGTGGAACGGCCAGACCGAGGAATCGGCGCTGGTTGTGATCGACGACAAGTCCCTGAAGCTCAAAGCTGTTATCAAGGACAAGCGCCTGATCACCCCAACCGGAAAATTCAACGTCTACAACACCCAACACGACATTTATTGAGCCCCATCAACACAAGGACTTCCGATGAAAAATACTCTCCTCGCACTGCTGACCTGTGCCGCCGCATTCAGCCTGCAACCGGCCTTCGCCCAAGACGGGCTGGCCTTGTTCAGCAGCAAACCCTGCGTCGGCTGCCACATGGTTGACAGCAAACTGGTGGGGCCGGCCTTGAAGGACGTCGCGGCCAAGAACGCCGGGGTGAAAGACGCCGCCGTGACCCTCGCCAGCCACATCAAAAACGGCACCCAAGGCAACTGGGGGCCGGTTCCGATGCCACCGAATATGGTGACGGAAGACGAAGCCAAGGTCTTGGCCGAATGGGTCCTGACCTTGAAATAAGCACAAGGAGCGCGCCATGAATGCATCGATGATCGGTACGGCCATGGCGCTGTTCCTGCTGATTCCCACATGGGCGCTGGCCACACCGGACGCCGCCCGCCTCGAACACCTGCTGACCCAGGACTGTGGCGCCTGCCACGGCCTGTACCTCACCGGCGGCCTGGGCCCGCCCCTCACCCCGGCGGCCCTCGCCGGGCAAAGCCGCGACAGCCTGACCGCCACCATTACCTATGGCCGCCCTGCCCGCGCGATGCCCGGCTGGGCGCCGTTGCTCAGTTCCAGCGAGATCGCCTGGCTGGTCGAACGCCTCTTGCAAGGAAGCCCCGCACCATGATGCGCCCCACTCTTCTATCGCTGTGCCTGCTGCTCGGTGCCTGTGCCCAACCACCGCTGCGCGGTACTGGCGACCTGGGCCTGGTGATCGAACGCGCCAGCGCCAGTGTGCAAATCATCGAGACCAGCGGGATGACGGAGCTGAGCCGGATCGACGGCTTGGGCGACCTGTCCCATGCCTCGGCGGTGTTTTCCCGCGACCAGCGCTACGCCTACATTTTCGGCCGCGATGGCGGCCTGACCAAAGTCGACCTGCTGCGCCAACGCGTTGAAAAACGCATCATCCAGGGCGGCAACAGCATCGGCGGCGCCATCAGCCAGGATGGCCGCCTGATTGCCGTGTCCAACTACCAACCCGGCGGGGTCAAGGTGTTCGATGCGCAGACCCTGGCCCAGGTGGCCGACATTCCCGCCACGCCCCTGGCCGACGGCAAACGCTCGCGGGTGGTGGGCCTGGTGGATGCGCCCGGCCAGCGCTTCGTGTTCAGCCTGTTCGACACCGGCGAGATCTGGAGCGTCGACTTCAGCCAGGGCAACACCCCGCAGATCACCCGGTTCCGCGGCATCGGCGAACAACCCTACGACGCGCTGATCACTGCCGATGGCCGTTACTACATGGCCGGGCTGTTCGGTGAGGACGGCATGGCCCAGCTCGACCTGTGGCATCCCGAGCACGGGGTCAAACGCGTGCTCGCGGATTACGGGCGCGGCCAGGCAAAACTGCCGGTATACAAGATGCCCCACCTCGAAGGCTGGGCCGTGGCCGACAACCAAGCCTTCGTGCCCGCCGTCGGCCATCACCAGGTGCTGGTGATGGATGCACGCAGCTGGCAGCAGACCGCCGCCATCGATGTCGCCGGCCAACCGATTTTCGTCACCGCACGCCCCGACGGGCGCCAGCTGTGGGTCAATTTCGCCTACCCGGACAACGACCGCGTACAGGTGATCGACACCGAGACCCACAAAGTGGTGGCCGACCTGCGCCCCGGTCCCGGGGTGCTGCACATGGAGTTCACCGGGCGTGGCGAACAGCTCTGGCTGTCGGTGCGCGACGGTGAGCAGGTGCAGGTCTGGGACCCGTACCGCATGACCTTGCTCAAGACCTTGCCGGCCTTGAGTCCCAGTGGAATTTTCTTCAGCAGCCGCGCGCAAAAAATGGGGTATTGAGATGGACCTTGACCTGCTTAGCCGTCAATTGATCGAACGCTACCAGCACGGCATGCCGCTGTGCGCCGAACCTTATCGCGAAATGGCCCAGGTGCTGGGCTGCAGCGAGGCCCAATTGATGACGTGCCTGCACCGCCTGGAACTGGCCGGTTCGCTGTCGCGGGTCGGCCCGGTGTTCGAACACACCCGCGCCGGCGCCAGCACCCTGGCTGCCCTGGCGGTGCCGGTCGAACGCCTGGAACAGGTGGCACGGCGCGTCAGCCAGTACCCGGAAGTCAACCACAACTATGCGCGCGAGCATCAGTACAACCTGTGGTTCGTGTTGACCGGCCCACACCGTCAGCACCTGCGACAGATCCTCGACGAGCTGGAACAAGACACCGGCCTCATTCCCCTGGATCTGCCGATGCTCACCGCCTATCGCATCGACCTCGGGTTCTCCCTGGGAGCGCATCCGTGATCATCCCGCTGAGCCAAGAGCAAATGCTCGACCTGCGCCAATGCCTGGAACGCGGCTTGCCTCTTGTCTCGCGGCCCTACGACAACCTCGCCGAACAGATCGGCGCGCATCACGACCAGGTGTTGCAGCAGATGCAGCAATGGCAGGACCAGGGCCTGTTCCGCCGTGTCGGCCTGGTGCTCAATCACCGCGCCCTGGGCTTTGTCGCCAATGCCATGCTGGTGCTGGACGTGCCCGATGCGCTGGTGGACGAAGTGGGCAACCGCCTGGGCCGCGCGCCCGGTGTCAACCTGTGTTACCAGCGCCCACGCCGCCTGCCGCAGTGGCGCTACAACCTGTTCTGCATGGTGCATGGCCGCGAACGCAAGGAGGTCACGGCGCATATCCAGCGGATGCTGGAACAGCAGCAACTGAGTGACCTGCCGCACCAGCTGCTGTTCAGCACCCACGCCTTCAAGCAATGCGGCGGGCGCTTTACGCCGCCGTCGTCGCAGGTATGGGCCCATGGATGATCTCGACCGGCGCCTGATCAATCGCCTGCAACACGGCCTGCCGCTGGTGCGCGAACCCTGGCGGCAGGTGGCGCAGGAACTGCACAGCCACCCGAGTGAAGTGCTCGACCGCCTGCACGACCTGCTCGAAGACGGGGTGCTGACGCGCTTCGGTCCGATGTTCGATGTCGAACGCCTCGGCGGCGCCTTCACCCTGGCTGCGCTGGCCGTACCCGACGCGCGCTTTGACGCGGTCGCCGAACAACTCAACGCGCTGCCCCAGGTGGCCCACAACTACCGCCGCGAACACCGCTGGAACATGTGGTTCGTGCTGGCCTGCGGCACCGAGGCCGAACTGGCCGCCACGCTGTCCCGCATCGAGACCCTGACGGGGTTGGCGGTGCTCAATCTGCCGAAGGAGCAAACCTACCATGTCGGTCTGTATTTCCCGGTCTGACCACCACCTGGCCCTGCGCCTGGTCGCCCTCACCCAGGGTGGCCTGCCGCTGCTGGACGATCCCTGGGCCTGGCTCGCCGAGCAGTTGGGCATCAGCGTCGAGTCGACCCTCGACTTGCTCAAGCACCTGCAGGCTGAAGGCGCGATCCGGCGTGTCGCCGCCGTGCCCAACCATTACCGCCTGGGCTATCGCCACAACGGCATGACCGTGTGGGACGTGGCCGACGTGCAGATGCCGCGCCTGGGCGAATTGATCGGTGCGCAGCCGTTTGTCAGCCATTGCTACCGCCGCCCGCGCCGTCCCGACTGGCCCTACAACCTGTTCGCCATGGTGCATGGGCGTAGCCGCGAGGAAATCGACAGCTACCGCGAACACCTGCGGTTCCTGCTCGGCGATGCCTGCCGCGGCGACGAGATGCTGGTGAGCAGCCGCATCCTGAAAAAAACCGGCCTGCGCCTGACGCCGGCACCTTAGAAGGAGCGTCCTATGCTACGGATCAGTCAGTACCTGCGTACCCTGGCCGGAAAATGCCCGCCGCCCCGCACCTCGCCGCCCGGCAAGGAGCGGCCGCCGGTGGTGATCTGGAACCTGCTGCGGCGTTGCAACCTCACCTGCAAACACTGTTACGCCACCAGCGCCGACAGCGTGTTCCGCGATGAACTGGACACCCCGGCTGCGCTCCAGGTGATCGACGATTTGCACGCGGCCGGGGTGCGTGTGCTGATTCTGTCGGGCGGCGAACCGCTGCTGCGCGCAGACCTGTTCCAGCTCAGCGCCTATGCCCGGGACAAAGGTTTTTTCATCGCGCTGTCGAGCAACGGCACGCTGATCGACGAACACAATATCCAGCAGATCACCGACGCGCGCTTCGACTACGTGGGCATCAGCATCGACGGCTTGCAGGCGACCCACGATGCGTTTCGCCAGTTGCAGGGCAGCTTCCAGCGCTCGATGCACGCCATCCGCCTGTGCCGCGAGGCCGGCATTCGCGTGGGCCTGCGCACCACCCTGACCCAGGAAAACCATGGGCAGTTGCCGCAACTGCTGGCGCTGATGCGTGACTACGATGTGCAGAAGTTCTACCTGTCGCACCTCAACTACAGCGGGCGCGGCAAACGCAGCCGCCAGCTGGACGCGCACCGGCAGATGAGCCGCGATGCGATGACGCTGATTTTCCAGCAGGCCTGGCACGACATCGAAAACGGCGTCGACAGTGACTTCGTCAGCGGCAACAACGACGCCGACGCCGTGCTGTTGCTGCAGTGGGTCCACCAGCATCTGCCCGAGCATTATCCGCAGCTGGAACACCTGCTGCACGGCTGGGGCGGCAATGCGTCGGGCAGTGGCATCGCCAATATCGACAACACCGGCGAGGTACACCCCGACACGTACTGGTGGCAGCACTCGGTGGGCAATGTGCGCAACACCACGTTCCGCCAGCTCTGGCTGGACCGGCCCGACCCGTTGCTGCTGCGCCTGCGCGAACACCCGCGGACCATCGGCGGGCGGTGTGCCGAGTGTCGCTGGCTGCCGATCTGCAACGGCAACACACGCACCCGCGCCTGGGCCAACGGCGACCTTTGGGGCCCCGACCCGGGTTGCCACCTCAGCGACGCCGAGATCGCCCTGCAGCCTCGCAACCTGATCCCTTGCTCGACCACCCGGTGACACAACCGGGGGCAGCCTACCTGATGATGTATCAAGGACGTCTCATGCACACTCCGACCACCTTACCTGCCAGTTTGCACAGCCCCTTCCACCCCGGCGAAGTCGCCTTGGTGGGCGCCGGCCCCGGCGACCCGCGCCTGCTGACCCTGCGGGCCTGGAGCCTGCTGATGCAGGCCGATGCGGTGGTCTTCGACCGGTTGATCAGCGCCGAGATGTTGGCGCTGATCCCGCTGACCTGCGCGCGCCATTACGTGGGCAAGGCCAGCGGCTGTCACAGCCTGCCCCAGGATCAACTCAATGAACTGCTGGCCGAACTGGCCGACCAGGGGCAACGGGTGGTGCGCCTCAAGGGCGGCGACCCGTTTATCTTCGGCCGTGGCGCCGAAGAGCTGGAATACCTGCTGGCCCGAGGCGTGCCCTGCCAGGTGGTGCCGGGCATCACCGCCGCGTCCGGGTGCAGCGCCTATGCCGGCATCCCCCTGACCCACCGCGATCTGGTCAACTCCTGCCGCTTCGTCACCGGGCACCTGCAACGCGACGGCGCGTTGAAGCTGCCTTGGGCCAGCCTTGCCGAGCCGAGCCAGACGCTGGTGTTCTACATGGGCCTGTCGAACCTCGCGCTGATCGCCGAACACCTGGTGGCGGCGGGCCTGCCGGCGGACACCCCAGCGGCGCTGATCAGCAACGGCGCGCGAGCCGACCAGCAGGTGGCCCGTGGCACCCTGCGCCAGTTGCCGACGATGGCCGCCGACTGCGAACCCGGTGTGCCGACCCTGACGGTGATCGGCCATGTGGTCAACCTGTTCGCCGGAGCCGCCCTGCACTTCCCCGCCAGCCTGTCGCCGGCCCGCGAAGCGGTGGCGGTATGAAACGCCTGCTACTGCTGCCCTTGCTCTGGGCCGCCGCCGCCCACGGCACGCCGGCCGAGGACTACCAGCGTCACTGCGCGAGCTGCCATGGCGTCAACCGCATCGGCGCCAGCGGCCCGGCGTTGCTGCCGGAAAGCCTGGGACGGATCAAGCCGGAGGAAGTGCGCAAGGTCATCGAGCAAGGGCGCCCGGCCAGTCAGATGGCGGCGTTTGCGCCACAGTTGAGTGCTGCGCAGATCGACGGCCTGGCGAATTTCCTGCAGCAACCGCCCGCCACACCGGCGACCTGGAACGAGCAGGACATCCATAACAGCCACACCCTGCTGGCAGACCTGAGCCGCTTGCCGACCACGCCTCAGCATCATGCCGACCCGCTCAACCTGTTTGTGGTAGTGGAGTCCGGCGACCATCACATCGACATTCTCGACGGTGACACCTTTGCCGTGCTGGACCGCTTCCCGACCCATTTCGCGGTCCACGGCGGGCCGAAATTCTCCCCCGATGGGCGCTTTGTGTACTTCGCCTCGCGCGACGGCTGGATCAGCCTGTACGACCTGCACAACCTCAAGCTGATCGCCGAAACCCGCGTGGCGCTCAACACCCGCAACCTCGCGGTGAGCAAGGACGGGCGCTGGGTGCTGGTGGGCAATTACCTGCCGGGCAACCTGGTGGTGCTGGATGCCCGCGACCTGTCGCTGGTCAAGACCCTCGACACCGCGTCGCGGGTCAGCGCGGTGTACACCGCCCCGCCGCGCAACAGCTTTATCGTGGCACTCAAGGACGTGAATGAAGTCTGGGAACTGTCCTATGCCGCCGCCCGACCCAGCTTCGAACCCCGGCGCATCCAGGCCCAGGACGTGCTCGATGACTTTTCGTTTTCCCCGGATTATCGCCAACTGGTCGCCACCTCACGCAAGGCCGGCGGCGGCCAGGTAATCGATCTGGACACCGGCCACGTGGTCACCGACATCCCACTGTCCGGCATGCCGCACCTGGGCTCGGGGACGTATTGGCAGCGCAATGGTGAGTGGGTGTTTGCCACGCCCAATATCAGCAAGGGGCAAATCTCGGTGATCGACCTCAAGACCTGGAAGCTGATCAAGCAGATCCCCACCCTCGGCCCGGGCTTTTTCATGCGCAGCCATGCCAATTCGCGTTATGTGTGGAGCGATGTGTTTTTCGGGCCGGACAACGATGCGATTCACCTGATCGACAAACAGACCCTGGAAATCGCCCACACCCTACGCCCAATGCCGGGCAAGACCGCCGCCCACGTGGAATTCACCCGCGACGGCCGCTACCTGTTGCTGAGCATCTGGGCCAACGATGGGGCGTTGATCGTCTATGACAGCCAGACACTCAAGGAGATCAAGCGCATCCCGATGAACAAACCGTCGGGCAAGTACAACGTGGGCAACAAAGTCGAATTTGCCGAAGGCACATCACACTGAACCTCGCGCCGGGCACCTGCTCGCCAGCGAGGAAACCCCGGCATGGGTTGAAATGGAAATCGACAACTCCCACAAAGAGACCGCGCTGCGGGCGGACATGGCGATCTAGTGTGGGAGGTGTCGAGCCCCGGCGAGGCTGCGACGGGGCCGGTACTGCTGACAGTTTTGCTGCCTGACAGCCCGCTATCGCAGCCTCGCTGAAGCTCGACAGCTCCCAC
>NZ_JALJRR010000043.1:0-28690 GCF_024519615.1 Pseudomonas sp. Pse79 | reverse complement strand
ATTGAGTCCTCCTGAAGATAGGTCAGAAGGCGTAAACCTTATTCAGGACGGGACAGTTGGCATAAAAAAGCCCCGCCTGAGTGATCAGGCGGGGCTTTTCAGTGGCTGATGGAATCAGACGAGGGGTTTAGGCTCGTGCTCTTCTTCCAGGGCCTTTGGGTGGTGCTCTGCCACTTCTTCAACGGAACGCGGGGTCTCGTCGACGATAGGGGCAGCGTGCTCGACCACTTCGGCGACAGCCGGTGCGGCAGCGGCAGCAGCGGCGGCGGCGGCCGCTTCGGCTTCCTTGCGACGACGGCGCACTTCACGTGGGTCGTTCGGCGCACGGCCGTTTTCGGTCAGGGCGCTGGCCGGTGCGGCTTCAACCACCGGGGCGGGGGCTTCGGCAACCACGGGCGCTTCAACCACGGGCGCAGGCTCGGCAACCACTACCGGAGCGGCTTCAACCACTTCGGCAACCGGGGCCGATGCGGCTTCTACCACGGGGGCAGGCGCTTCAACCGGGGCGGCAGGTTCGGCAGTCCACTGGAAGGCGGTCTGTTCTTCGCGAACTTCACGCACGGCCGGGGCGGCGGCTTCGACAACCGGAGCTTCCACGACAGCTTCAACCACTGGCTGTGGCTCAACCACCGGGGTAGGCTCGGCGGCAGCCACTTCTTCTTGCGGCTGGGCTTCGCGAACCGGCGCAACTTCCACTTCCGGAGCCGCGGGGGCTTCGATCGGGGTGGTTGCTTCTACGACCGGTGCTTCAACCACTGGGGTCTCGGCGACTGGCGCTTCTACCGCAACGGTTTCTTCGACGGCGGCAGTGGCGCGTTCAGCCTGCTCGTGAGCCTGGGCTTCGGCAGGTGCGCTGATGACCGAGCTGGCAACAGCGGCGGTAACGGCCAGGCCGGCAGCCAGTTCGGTGCTGGTTGGTTCGCTGGTAGCGGCTTCTGCGTTCTCGCCGGCTTCTTCCGAACCTTCGATCACATTGCCGTTGGCGTCACGTTGACGCTCGCGACGGTTGCTGCGACGACGCTGGCCACGGGAGCGGCGGCGCGGACGATCGCCTTCGGCGTTGTCCTGGCCGTCTTCCTGCAGTTGCTCTTCGCCGGTCAGCACTTCTTCTTCGCTGGCGGCAGCCGCCTGCTCGGTACGTGGTTGACGTTCTTCACGCGGTGGGCGCGGTTGACGCTCTTCACGTGGCGCACGCTCTTCACGCGGCGGGCGAGCCGGGCGTTCTTCCTCGGTAGGGGCGGCAACAGCAGCGGCGGCAACGGCAACGGCTGGCGCAGCGTCCAGCGGCTCGCGCAGTTCACGCACACGTTCTTCACGCTCGCCACGCGGCTTGCGATCTTCACGCGGTGCGCGTGGTGGACGTGGTGCGCGCTCTTCGCGCGGTGCGCGTTCTTCGCGGGCTACGACCGGGGTCTCTTCACGGGCTTCGCGAGGCGCACGCTCTTCACGGGGTGCGCGCTCTTCACGCGGGGCCCGTTCTTCGCGCGGCTTGCGCTCTTCGTCACGGCGACCGTTGCGGTTACGGCTCTGCTGGCGACCGTTGCGACGCTCTTCGTTACGCGCCGGACGCTCGGTGGCAGGTTTTTCGACCACCACCGGTGCCGCAGGCTCTTCCTTGCTGGCGAACAGGCTGACCAGCGATTTCACCAGGCCCTTGAACAGGCTTGGCTCAGGCAGGGCGGCCGGGGCTGCAACCGGGGCAGCCACTTCAACCGGAACCGGTGCGTTGGCACGCGCCGGAGCGGTCTTCACGGCGGCTTCCTGGCGAACCAGGGTGCGGGTCGCGGCGGCTGGCTGGACTTCTTCCACTTCGGCAGCGGCAGCGGCGATTTCGTAGCTGGACTGGCCGCTGTGGGCTTCCGGGCTGTCATCACGCAGGCGCTGCACTTCGAAGTGCGGCGTTTCGAGATGATCGTTCGGCAGGATGACGATACGGGCACGGGTGCGCAGTTCGATCTTGGTGATCGAGTTGCGTTTTTCGTTGAGCAGGAACGCGGCAACCGGGATCGGCACTTGTGCGCGGACTTCGGCGGTGCGGTCTTTCAGGGCTTCTTCTTCGATCAGGCGCAGGATCGCCAGGGACAGCGATTCAACGTCACGGATGATGCCGGTGCCGTTGCAACGCGGGCAGACAATGCCGCTGCTCTCGCCCAGGGACGGACGCAGGCGCTGACGGGACATTTCCAGCAGGCCGAAGCGCGAGATGCGGCCGACTTGCACGCGGGCACGGTCAGCTTCCAGGCATTCGCGGACTTTCTCTTCCACGGCGCGCTGGTTCTTGGCGGGGGTCATGTCGATGAAGTCGATCACGATCAGGCCGCCGATATCACGCAGGCGCAGCTGGCGGGCGATTTCTTCAGCCGCTTCCAGGTTGGTCTGCAGGGCGGTTTCTTCGATGTCGCTACCTTTCGTGGCGCGCGCCGAGTTGATGTCGATGGACACCAGGGCTTCGGTCGGGTCGATCACGATGGAGCCGCCGGAAGGCAGTTCGACCACGCGCTGGAAGGCGGTCTCGATCTGGCTTTCGATCTGGAAACGGTTGAACAGCGGAACGCTGTCTTCGTACAGCTTGATCTTGCTGGCGTACTGCGGCATCACCTGGCGGATGAAGGTCAGGGCTTCGTCCTGGGCTTCGACGCTGTCGATCAGCACTTCGCCGATGTCCTGGCGCAGGTAATCGCGGATGGCGCGGATGATCACGTTGCTTTCCTGGTAGATCAGGAACGGCGCGGAACGATCCAGGGACGCTTCTTTGATGGCGGTCCACAGTTGCAGCAGGTAGTCGAGGTCCCACTGCATTTCTTCGCTGCTGCGGCCCAGGCCGGCAGTGCGGACGATCAGGCCCATGTCGGCTGGAGCGACCAGGCCGTTCAGCGCTTCACGCAGTTCGTTGCGTTCTTCGCCTTCGATGCGACGGGAAATGCCGCCGGCACGCGGGTTGTTCGGCATCAGTACCAGGTAACGACCGGCCAGGCTGATGAAGGTGGTCAGGGCGGCGCCCTTGTTGCCACGTTCTTCTTTTTCGACCTGGACGATGACTTCCTGGCCTTCGCTCAGGACGTCCTTGATGTTCACGCGGCCTTCGGGGGCTTTCTTGAAGTATTCGCGGGAGATTTCTTTGAGGGGCAGGAAGCCGTGGCGCTCGGAGCCGAAATCGACAAAGGCAGCCTCAAGGCTTGGTTCGATGCGAGTAATACGGCCTTTATAGATGTTGGCCTTCTTCTGCTCGCGTGCGCCGGACTCGATGTCCAGGTCGTAAAGGCGTTGGCCATCTACCAGCGCAACACGCAACTCTTCGGGTTGAGTTGCGTTAATCAGCATTCTTTTCATGTTGTACCGTCGGTTTCCGGGCTGCCGGAAACGGCGTTCGGCACACACGACTTCTCACGGTCGGTGTCAGGTGCGTCAAGAGTGGTTGGCCACTCCAGTGTCCAGCAATAACCGGCGAATTGGGCTGGTATCGCGACGGACGCGTCCTGCTTGTTAGCGGTGGTGACAAAGGCACCACTTCAACAAAAGCTAAGGTCAGGAGGAGGAATCAACCGGCGACTGTGGACGAGATGAAGCGTCTATATATAAGCCTAGTGCTACACGGTCCGACGGTTGTGCATCTCCACCCTACACGTATCCCTGATAATTCGGGTGCTGCCGCGCGCAGAATCCGCAGCGGGTTGGCATTTACCGTGTTCTCCAATGGGGAGTCCACGCTCATGGCTAAACAAGACCAAGTGTGGGCGATTGCGCTCTCACTCGGCTCTTAACAGGCGTTGTTTCCGAAGCATTCGCCATGGTGTGTCCCAAGACTGACTGCACTTTGTGAACTGGCCGTAAATATCGGCGCAAAATGCGAGTATTCACTCTGCTTTCTGCACTCGCTTCAGGCCTCATGTCACCTGCGCTTGTTACAATCTCGGGCTTTCCAAGGTAACGAAAGCCCCGTAGGACGGCCTCGCGTCCTGATGAATTGCGAAGGTCAGGGCCGGCAATTTGCCGCAAGTCCTCTGTCCAGGCCGCTTTTGGCGGCGTTCGCGACTATAGCAGTAATGATTAAGTGCTTCAATTCCATAAAAAATTGTTATCATCGCCGACATGACGACTACCGCCCCCCAGACCCCCAGCGTCCAGCTGCTTGAGGTCTCGCCGGAATATGCCGGCCAACGCATCGACAATTTTCTCCTGGCCAGGCTCAAAGGCGTGCCCAAGACCTTGATCTACCGCATTTTGCGTAAAGGCGAAGTGCGCGTGAACAAGGGTCGCATCAAGCCCGAGTACAAGCTGCAGGCGGGCGATATCGTGCGGGTGCCGCCGGTGCGCGTGCCTGAGCGCGACGAACCTGTGCCGCTGGCTCAGGGCCTGTTGCAGCGCCTTGAAGCGTCGATTGTCTACGAAGACAGCAAGCTGATCGTGATCAACAAGCCCTGCGGCATTGCGGTTCACGGCGGCAGCGGCCTGAGTTTCGGCGTGATCGAAGCCTTTCGTCAGTTGCGTCCGGATGCCAAGGAGCTGGAGCTGGTCCATCGCCTCGACCGCGACACCTCCGGCCTGCTCATGATCGCCAAGAAGCGCAGCATGTTGCGCCACCTGCACACCGCCCTGCGCGGCGATGGCGTGGACAAGCGCTACATGGCGCTGGTGCGCGGCAACTGGGCCAGCTCGATCAAGAGCGTGCGCGCGCCGTTGCAGAAGAGCAACCTGCGCTCCGGCGAGCGCATGGTCGAAGTGGACGAGGAGGGCAAAGAAGCCCTGACCCTGTTCAAGGTGCTGCGCCGCTTCGGCGACTTCGCCACCCTGGTCGAGGCCAAGCCGGTCACCGGGCGCACTCACCAGATTCGCGTGCACACCCTGCATGCGGGCCACTGCATTGCCGGTGACACCAAGTATGGCGACGAGGCGTTCTCCAAGGAGATTCGCGACCTGGGCGGCAAACGCCTGTTCCTGCACGCCTACATGCTCACCGTCCCGCTGCCCGATGGTGGCGAATTGAAATTGCAGGCGCCGGTCGATGAGATGTGGGCCAAGACCGTGGAGCGTTTGAGTGCCGCACCTTGACTACAAACTGCTGATTTTCGATTGGGACGGCACGCTGGCCAACTCCATTGGCCGTATCGTCGAGGCCATGCACATGGCCTCGACGCGTTCTGGCTTCGAGCTGTGCAGCGATCTGGCGGTCAAGGGCATTATCGGCCTGGGGTTGCCTGAGGCGATTCGCACCTTGTACCCGCACATCGCTGACGCTGAATTGGTCGCGTTCCGCGAGCATTATGCCGATCACTACATTGCGCTGGAGGCCGAGCCTTCGCCGCTGTTTGATGGCGTGGTGCAGTCCCTGGAAGCGTTCCGCGCCGAGGGTTATCAGCTGGCGGTCGCCACCGGCAAGGCCCGCCGCGGCCTGGACCGGGTGCTCAAGGCCCACGGCTGGGAAGACTATTTCGACGTTACCCGCGCAGCGGACGAAACCGCCAGCAAGCCCCATCCGCTGATGCTCGAGCAGATCCTCGCCCATTGCGGCGTGTTGCCACGCCAGGCGTTGATGGTCGGCGACGCGTCTTTCGACCTGATGATGGCGCGCAACGCCGGCATGGACAGCGTGGCGGTCAGCTACGGTGCGCAGGCTGCCGAGGCGTTGCAGGCATATGAGCCCAGGCTGACGATCGATCATTTTTCTGAATTGCAGGCCTGGCTCAGCCGGGCCCACTGAGTCTTTGCTGGGGTAGATGGCATGAGTGATGAGTGGAAAGCGCCCGAAAAGGCCGACAGCAGTGACGACAAGAGTTGGAAGCTGCTGGAGAAGACCCTTCTGGCCAGCGTGCAGGAGCAGCGTCGTTCGCGGCGCTGGGGGATTTTCTTCAAGCTGCTGACCTTTGTTTACCTGCTCGGCATGCTGGTGCTGTTCAGCCCGCTGGTGGACATGGAAAAAACCGCGACCCGTGGCTCCAGCTATACCGCCTTGATCGAAGTGCGCGGGGTGATTGCCGACAAGGAGTCCGCCAGCGCCGACAATATCGTCAGCAGTCTGCGCACCGCGTTCGAAGACCCCAAGGTCAAGGGCGTGATCCTGCGCATCAACAGCCCAGGCGGCAGCCCGGTGCAATCGGGCTACGTGTATGACGAAATTCGCCGCCTGCGCGCGCTGCATCCGCAGATCAAGCTGTACGCGGTGATCTCCGACCTGGGCGCCTCGGGTGCGTATTACATCGCCAGTGCCGCTGACCAGATCTACGCCGACAAGGCCAGCCTGGTGGGTTCCATTGGCGTCACGGCGGCCGGTTACGGCTTTGTCGGCACCATGGAGAAGCTCGGTGTGGAGCGTCGCACCTACACCTCGGGCGAGCATAAGGCGTTCCTCGACCCGTTCCAGCCGCAAAAGGCCGATGAAACCCAGTTCTGGCAGAGCGTGCTCGACACCACTCATCGCCAGTTCATTGCCAGCGTCAAGCAAGGGCGCGGTGATCGTCTGAAGGACAAGGACCATCCGGAGCTGTTCTCCGGGCTGGTCTGGTCTGGTGAGCAGGCCTTGCCGCTGGGCTTGATCGATGGCCTGGGCAGTGCCAGTTCGGTGGCGCGGGACGTGATTGGTGAAAAGGAACTGGTGGACTTCACCGTTCAGGAGTCGCCGTTTGACCGTTTCTCCAAGAAGCTCGGCGCCAGCGTGGCGGAGAAGTTGGCCTTGTACATGGGCTTCCAGGGCCCGACCCTGCGCTGAGATCCCAAGGTCTGCGTAGATAAATGTGGGAGGGAGCTTGCTCCCGATAGCAGTGGATCAGCCGGCTTGTCTGTAGTTGGTCTACCGCAATCGGGGGCAAGCCCCCTCCCACATTTGGTTTTGCGGTGTTTTTAAGGGGTTTGCACACCTTCGGCCAGCAGCATATCCACCAGGCGAATCAGGGGTAAGCCGACAAGGCTGGTCGCATCCGGGCCTTCGGTGCTTTGAAACAGGCTCACGCCCAGCCCTTCGGCCTTGAAACTGCCCGCGCAGTCATAGGGCTGCTCGATCCGCAGGTAGCGCTCGACCCGCTCCGCGTCCAGCACGCGCATGTGCACGGTGAACGGCACGCAGTCGACCTGGCAATGCCCGGTCTCGCTGTTCAGCAGCGCCAGCCCGGTGAGGAAGCTGACACGCTTGCCGCTGGCCGCCAGCAGTTGCTCGCGGGCGTTCTCGAAGGTGTGGGGTTTGCCGATGATCCGGCCTTCGAGTGTGGCGACCTGATCGGAGCCGATGATCAGGTGCCCTGGATGGCGGGCGGCGAGGGCGCGGGCTTTCTCTTCGGCCAGGCGCTTGACCAGTTCGACGGCTGACTCATTTGCGCGGTGGCTTTCATCGATATCCGGCGAGCTGCAGATGAACGGTAAGTGCAGGCGGCTCAGCAATTCCCGGCGATAGACCGAGCTGGATGCGAGTAATAAAGGCAGCATGGGCGTCTCCTCAGGGCGACCGGGGATTCTAGCGGGACGACCGGCTGACGCACAGGGCTGAATTTCCTTTGACATGGCTGGGGGCATCCCTATAATGCTGCGCCTATGTTGAATGACCCGATTCCACCTCACGTTGACCCGCGCAAATTGGCTGATCGTGGCACTTCCCTTCAAGGTGAATTGCTGCTGGCCGATTTGGAGAGACTCTGCGACCCGCTTTCCGACACTGTCGGTACGGTGCAGGCCAAATTCGTTTTTGAACGAGATGAACGTAAATCTGTGGTTATTCACAGCTTTATCGACACCGAGGTCAAAATGGTTTGCCAGCGTTGTCTTGAGCTGGTCACCCTGCCGATTCACAGCGAATGCAGTTACGCTGTGGTAAAGGAGGGTGCGAATACCCAGTCGTTGCCGAAAGGTTATGACGTGCTGGAACTGGGCGAAGATCCTTTGGATCTGCATGCACTGATCGAGGAGGAGCTTTTGCTCGCCTTGCCCATTGTGCCTGCTCATCATCCGGAAGAATGCCAGCAGCCGGCGGGCCTCGATGACGAGTCCGAACCGAGCGAGGACGAGGTAACGCGGTCCAACCCGTTCAGTGTATTGGCGCAGTTAAAGCGTGACCCAAACGTTTAGGAGTTAATCAATTATGGCTGTTCAGCAGAACAAAAAATCCCGCTCTGCCCGTGACATGCGTCGTTCGCACGACGCCCTGACGGCAAGCACTCTGTCTGTAGAAAAAACCACCGGTGAAATTCACCTGCGTCACCACGTATCGCCAGAAGGCGTATACCGTGGCCGTAAAGTGATCGACAAGGGCGCTGACGAGTAATCACTTGTCTGCTCAAGTCATCGCGATTGACGCAATGGGCGGGGACTTCGGTCCCCGCAGCATTGTTCAGGCTTGTATTGCCAGCCTGTCTGCTACGCCCTCGCTGCACCTGACCCTCGTCGGTCAACCTTCCCTTCTTGAAGAACTGATTGCCAGCCATCCGGCTGTGGATCGCGCGCGCCTGACGATTACGCCCGCCAGCGAAGCCATCGGCATGGATGAAAAGCCAGCGGTCGCCCTGCGTGGCAAGCCCGACTCTTCAATGCGGGTCGCCCTCGAGTTGTTGCGTGATGGCAAGGTGCAAGCCTGTGTCAGTGCCGGCAATACGGGCGCGCTGATGGCATTGTCGCGGCATGTGCTCAAGACCTTGCCGGGGATCGACCGGCCGGCGATAGTCGCGGCGATACCGACGCAGACAGGCTATTGCCAGTTGCTCGACCTGGGCGCGAATGTCGATTGCAGTGCCGAGCATCTGTTCCAGTTCGCCGTGATGGGCTCGGTGGCTGCCGAGGCGCTGGGTGTGGCTCGTCCGCGCGTGGCCTTGCTGAATATCGGCATCGAAGACATCAAGGGCAACCAGCAGGTCAAGCTCGCCGCCGCTTTGCTGCAAGGCGCGCGGGGGTTGAACTACATCGGCTTTGTCGAAGGCGACGGTTTGTATCGCGGCGAGGCGGATGTGGTGGTGTGCGACGGGTTTGTCGGCAATATCCTGCTTAAATCCAGCGAAGGCCTGGCGACCATGATTGCCACGCGGATCGAGGCCTTGTTCAAGCGCAACCTGGCGACACGCATGGTCGGCGCCCTGGCGTTGCCGCTGATGCGCCGCCTGCAGGAGGACTTGGCCCCGGCGCGGCATAATGGCGCAAGCTTTCTCGGCTTGCAGGGCATCGTGGTGAAAAGCCATGGCTCGGCGGGGGTGGAAGGCTTTCAGAGTGCGATTGCACGGGCGTTGATCGAGATCCAGGAAAACCTGCCGCGACGCTTGCACGGCCGCCTGGAAGATCTGTTGCCTTAGGCGAATCGGCCCGGGAATGCTTAAATGTGACCGGCCGGTTCAATTGACCATCCAATCTGTCAGTTTCGTGCGCTCCCATCGTAGGAGCGCCTATATCCGACGACCAGATCATTAGGGGCTTGTTACATGTCTACATCCCTCGCATTCGTCTTTCCAGGGCAGGGTTCGCAGTCCCTCGGCATGTTGGCCGAGCTGGGCGCGCAATATCCGCTGATCCTGGAAACCTTCAAGGAAGCTTCCGATGCCCTGGGTTACGACCTGTGGGCGCTGACCCAGCAGGGGCCGGAAGAGCAACTCAATCAAACCGATAAAACCCAGCCGGCCATCCTCACCGCTTCGATCGCCCTGTGGCGCTTGTGGCTGGCGGAAGGTGGCGCGCGTCCGGCGTTCGTCGCCGGTCACAGCCTGGGCGAATACAGTGCCCTGGTCGCCGCGGGCAGCCTGACTCTCGCTGAAGCGGTCAAGCTGGTCGAGCGTCGTGGCCAGTTGATGCAGGAAGCGGTTCCGGCCGGGCAGGGTGGCATGGCCGCCATTCTCGGCCTGGATGATGCGGTGGTGATCGCCGCCTGTGCCGAAGCGGCCCAGGGCGAAGTGGTCAGCGCGGTGAACTTCAACTCGCCGGGCCAGGTGGTGATTGCTGGTGCCAAGGCCGCCGTTGAGCGCGCCATCGAAGGCTGCAAGGCCCGTGGCGCCAAGCGTGCCTTGCCGTTGCCGGTGAGCGTGCCGTCGCACTGCGAGCTGATGCGCCCGGCGGCCGAGCGTTTTGCCGAGTCCATCGCCGCCATCAACTGGCAGGCGCCGCAGATCCCGCTGGTGCAGAACGTCAGCGCGGCGGTTGCCGCGGATCTCGACACCCTCAAGCGCGACCTGCTGGAACAACTCTACAAGCCGGTGCGTTGGGTTGAATCGGTACAGACCCTGGCCGCCAACGGCGCCACCGAGTTGATCGAGTGCGGCCCGGGCAAAGTCCTGGCCGGCCTGAACAAGCGCTGCGCCGACGGCGTGTCGACCTCCAACCTCAATACCCCGGATGCCTTTGCGGCCGCTCGCGCGGCACTGGCCTGAACCCCGAACTTAGGAGAAGCCTGCATGAGTCTGCAAGGTAAAGTTGCACTGGTTACCGGCGCAAGCCGTGGCATTGGCCAGGCGATCGCCCTGGAACTGGGCCGTCAGGGCGCCGTCGTGATCGGCACCGCCACTTCCGCCGCGGGCGCCGAGCGTATCGCCGCGACCTTGAAGGAAAACGGCGTGCAGGGCACCGGCCTTGAGCTGAATGTGACCAGCGATGAGTCCGTGGCTGCAGTACTGGCCGAGATCACCGCACAGTTCGGCGCGCCGGCGATTCTGGTGAATAATGCCGGTATCACCCGCGATAATCTGATGATGCGGATGAAAGACGACGAGTGGCATGACGTCGTCGACACCAACTTGAACAGTCTGTTTCGCCTGTCCAAGGGCGTTTTGCGCGGCATGACCAAGGCGCGTTGGGGTCGAATTATCAATATTGGCTCCGTAGTGGGTGCCATGGGCAACGCAGGCCAAGTAAACTATGCCGCGGCGAAAGCCGGTCTGGAAGGTTTCAGCCGCGCACTGGCGCGTGAAGTCGGCTCGCGGTCGATTACGGTCAACTCGGTGGCCCCTGGGTTCATCGACACCGATATGACCCGCGAACTGCCGGAAGCACAGCGTGAAGCCTTGCTGACGCAGATTCCGCTGGGCCGTCTGGGCCAGGCTCAAGAGATCGCGAATGTGGTCTCTTTCCTGGCATCCGACGGTGCGGCATACGTGACTGGGGCTACAATCCCGGTTAACGGCGGGATGTACATGAGTTAAATTGTGACGGATCGCTTCAAAAAAATGTCATACGAGCTGTCTAAAATCCGTTATAAAGCTGCAACTTAATTTATACGCGGGTGGCCGACCGGGTACGGGGTGAACCTTTCAGTTGAAAAGCTGAAATGGCTTTCTATACACTTACCCACTGGCCAGCTGCCTGAATTTGTCCATTAGGAGTGAAAACAAGGTATGAGCACCATCGAAGAGCGCGTCAAGAAAATCGTTGCCGAGCAACTGGGCGTTAAAGAAGAAGAAGTGGTCAACACCGCTTCCTTCGTTGAAGACCTGGGTGCCGACTCCCTTGACACCGTTGAGCTGGTGATGGCTCTGGAAGAGGAATTCGAGACCGAAATCCCGGACGAAGAAGCTGAAAAAATCACTACCGTTCAAGCTGCAATCGACTACGTTACCAGCCACCAGGCGTAATAGTTTGTAGTCGTCGCTTGCTGTCAGGGAAAAACCGCACTGCTGTAACGGCGTGCGGTTTTTTCTTTAGCTCTGATGAAAAGTGATTCTGAAGCAAAGTGTCGTCATTAGAAAAAGGAGAGTGCTGTGTCGCGTAGACGCGTCGTAGTCACCGGTATGGGTATGTTGTCGCCACTGGGCACGGATGTGCCGAGCAGTTGGCAGGGCATTCTGGCTGGCCGCAGTGGTATTGGTCTGATCGAACACACGGACCTTTCTGCCTATTCCACCCGTTTTGGCGGCTCGGTAAAGGGGTTCAATGTCGAGCAATACCTCTCGATCAAAGAGTCCCGCAAACTCGACCTGTTCATTCAATACGGCCTGGCAGCCGGTTTTCAGGCAGTGCGTGACGCTGGTCTGGAAGTCACCGACGCCAACCGTGAACGCATCGGCGTGGCCATGGGTTCGGGTATTGGCGGTTTGACCAATATCGAAGAAACCAGTCGCACGTTGCACGAGTCCGGTCCGCGTCGAATTTCACCGTTCTTCGTGCCGGGTTCGATCATCAATATGATTTCCGGTTTCCTGTCCATCCATCTGGGAGCACAGGGACCTAACTACGCCATTGCCACGGCTTGCACCACAGGCACGCATTGCATCGGCATGGCCGCGCGCAATATCGCCTATGACGAAGCGGACGTGATGATTGCCGGCGGCGCTGAAATGGCGGCCTGCGGCCTGGGCATGGGCGGCTTCGGCGCGTCGCGTGCGCTGTCGACCCGCAACGACGAGCCGGCTCGTGCCAGCCGTCCGTGGGACAAGGGCCGTGACGGTTTTGTCCTGGCCGACGGCGCCGGTGCGCTGGTGCTGGAAGAGCTGGAACACGCCAAGGCGCGTGGCGCGACGATCTACGCCGAGCTGATCGGCTTTGGCATGAGTGGCGACGCCTACCACATGACTTCGCCACCGGCCAACGGTGCCGGTGCTGCGCGTTGCATCACCAACGCCCTGCGCGATGCGAAGATCAGCCCGGACCTGGTGCAGTACATCAACGCCCACGGCACTTCGACAGCGACCGGCGACCTGGCGGAAGCCGAAGCGATCAAGTCGGTGTTCGGCGAGCACGCCTACAAGCTGGCGGTCAGCTCCACCAAGTCCATGACCGGCCACCTGTTGGGTGCGGCGGGCGCGGTCGAAGCGATCTTCAGCGTGCTGGCCATCAGGGATCAGGTCGCTCCGCCGACCATCAACCTCGATGAGCCGGATGAAGGCTGCGACCTGAACTTCGTGCCTCATGAAGCGCAGAAGATGCCGATCGACGTGGTGTTGTCCAACTCGTTCGGTTTCGGTGGCACCAACGGCTCCCTGGTGTTCCGCCGGTTCGCCGAGTAATGCACAGCTGGGTCGACGGTCAGCCAGCGGACAGCGTGCCCCTGAAAGATCGTGGCCTGGCGTATGGCGATGGCCTGTTCGAAACCATCGCCGTCAAGGCCGGGCAACCGGTGTTGCTCGACCGCCACCTGCAACGCCTGGCCGAGGGTTGCAGGCGGTTGGCATTGGTTGTGGACCCGGCATTGGTCCGCAGCGAAGTGCTCGCTTATGCCAGCGCCCTCGGCGACGGCGTACTAAAATTGATCCTCACCCGAGGCGACAGCCTACGCGGTTATGGCATCAACCCCGGCGCCCCGGTGCGCCGTATCCTGCAGGGCAGTGCGCCTGCTGCTTATCCCCAGGCCCATGGCAACGACGGTATCCGCCTGTTTCCGTGCGCCACCCGTTTGTCCGAACAGCCGCTGCTGGCTGGTCTCAAGCACCTCAATCGCCTCGAACAAGTGATCGCGCGCGCCGAGTGGCAAGATACCGAGCATGCCGAAGGTTTGATGCTGGATATGTCCGGGCGCGTCATCGAAGGCGTGTTCAGCAACCTGTTCCTGGTGCGTCACGGCGTGTTGTTGACCGCTGATCTGAATCGTTGCGGCGTGGCCGGCGTCATGCGTGCCGAGCTACTGGCCCAGGCGCAGGCGCTCGGCACCCCGGTGGTCGTGGCCGATATCAGCCTTGAGCAGTTGCAGTCGGCCGACGAGGTTTTTGTCTGCAACAGCGTTTATGGCATTTGGCCGGTGCGCGGCTGTGCTGCGATGAGCTGGTCGGTTGGGCCGCTCACCCGTAAACTGCAGGGCATTGTTCGCGCGCTATTGGATATTTGAGTTGATACGAAAACTGTTGTTACTGCTGCTGATCGGTCTGTTCGCGGCGGCGTTGCTGTTGGGGTTTTCGGCCTGGAAGCTCGACTCAGCCCTCAAGCAGCCCTTGCACCTGACCGAGGAGCAACTGCTCGACGTCCCCGCCGGAGCCACGCCGACCGGCACTTTCAATCGCCTGGAAGCCGACGGTGTGCTCGACGGCGCCTTCTGGTTGCGTCTGTACTGGCGCTTCAACCTCGAAGGCCAGCCATTGCACAGCGGCGAATACCGCCTCACTCCCGGCCTCACCGCCCAAGGCTTGATCGGCCTGTGGCAGCGTGGCGAAGTGGTGCAATACAGCCTGACCCTGGTGGAGGGCTGGAATTTCCGCCAAGTGCGCTCGGCGCTGGCCAAGCATGAAAAGATCGTGCAGAGCCTTGCCGGCCTGAGTGACAGCGAAGTGATGGACAAGCTCGGCCACCCAGGGGTTTTCCCCGAGGGGCGGTTCTTCCCCGATACCTATCGCTTTGTGCGCGGCATGACGGATGTCGAGTTCCTCAAGAAAGCCTACAACCGCCTGGACGACGTGCTCGCCCAGGAGTGGAGCAAACGCGCCGCCGACGCGCCGTACACCGACCCCTACCAAGCGCTGATCATGGCCTCCCTGGTGGAGAAAGAGACCGGTGTGCCGGAGGAGCGCGGGCAGATCGCCGGGGTATTTGTGCGTCGCATGAAGATCGGCATGCTGCTGCAGACCGATCCGACGGTGATCTACGGCCTGGGCGAGCGCTACAACGGTAAGCTGACGCGCGCCCATCTCAAGGAAGCCAACCCCTACAACACCTACATGGTTGCCGGGCTCCCGCCGACACCCATCGCGATGGTCGGCCGCGAGGCGATTCATGCGGCGCTGAACCCGGTGCCGGGCAGCAGCCTGTATTTCGTTGCCCGGGGTGATGGCAGTCATATTTTCTCGGACGACCTGGATGCACATAATGCCGCGGTGCGTGAGTTCCAGCTCAAGCGTCGCGCCGATTACCGTTCCAGCCCGGCGCCGCAGGTGAAGCCGTTGGAAGACCCCGCGCCGACGAACGATGCCCCCGACGCCCCCGCCGAGCCTGCGCCGGACGCCGCCGCACCGCTAAGCCCGCAATGACTCTGACTAAGGACTGCCTGTGACTGGCTTGTTTATTACCCTGGAAGGCCCGGAAGGCGCCGGCAAAAGCACCAACCGCGATTACCTGGCCGAGCGTTTGCGCGCTGCGGGCGTCGAGGTGGTGCTGACCCGCGAGCCCGGCGGTACGCCGTTGGCCGAGCGCATCCGTGAAGTGCTGCTGGCCCCAGGTGAAGAACAGATGAACCCGGACACCGAACTGCTGCTGGTGTTCGCCGCACGCGCCCAGCACCTGGCCGAAGTGATTCGCCCGGCGCTGGCCCGCGGCGCCGTGGTGATTTGTGACCGCTTCACCGATTCCACCTATGCCTACCAAGGCGGTGGCCGCGGCCTGTCCCAGGCGCGCATCGCCACCCTGGAGACCTTCGTCCAGGGCGATTTGCGCCCCGACCTGACCCTGGTGTTCGACCTGCCGGTGGAAGTCGGCCTGGCCCGTGCCAGTGCGCGTGGCCGCCTGGACCGCTTCGAACTGGAAGGCCAGGCGTTTTTCAACGCCGTGCGCAGCGCATTCCTCGCCCGGGCCAAGGCCGAGCCGGCGCGTTACTACCTGTTGGACGCCGCCCAGCCGCTGGCCCAGGTGCAGCAGGCCATCGATGCGCTGCTACCCACATTGCTGGAGCGCGCCCGTGGCTGAAGCCTACCCTTGGCAGGACAGTCTCTGGCAGCAACTGGCGGGGCGTGCCCAGCACGCTCATGCCTATTTGTTGCACGGCCCGGCGGGTATCGGTAAGCGCGCACTCGCCGAACGTCTGATGGCCAGCCTGCTGTGCCAACGTCCGGTCAACCTGGAAGCCTGCGGCGTGTGCAAATCCTGCCTGCTGCTCAAGGCCGGCAGCCACCCGGACAACTACCTGCTGGAACCCGAGGAAGCGGACAAGGCGATCAAGGTCGACCAGGTGCGTGACCTCGTCAGCTTCGTGGTGCAAACCGCGCAGATGGGCGGGCGCAAGGTCGTACTGATCGAGCCGGTGGAGGCGATGAACATCAACGCGGCCAACGCCTTGCTCAAAAGCCTCGAAGAACCTTCCGGCGATACCGTGCTGTTGCTGGTCAGCCACCAGTCCAGCCGCTTGTTGCCGACCATTCGCAGCCGTTGCGTGCAGCAGGCGTGCCCATTGCCCAGCGAGGCGATGAGCCTGCAATGGCTGGAACAGGCTTTGCCGGACTGTTCCGAAGCCGAACGCGTCGAGTTGCTGACCCTGGCCGCCGGCTCCCCCCTGGCCGCCGTGAAGCTGCAGGCCCAGGGCGTGCGCGAGCAACGCGCGCTGGTGGTGGACGGGGTGAAAAAGCTGCTCAAGCAGGAGTTGTCCGCCACCCAGTTGGCGGAAACCGCCTGGAAGGATATCCCCTTGCTGCTGCTGTTCGACTGGTTCTGCGACTGGTCGAGCCTGATCCTGCGCTACCAGTTGACCCAGGATGAAAATGGCCTGGGCCTGCCGGACATGCGCAAGGTCGTGCAATACCTCGCGCAGAAAAGCGCACAGGACAAGGTGCTGAATATCCAGGACTGGATTCTCGCCCAGCGCCAGAAGGTCCTCGGCAAGGCCAACCTCAACCGCGTTCTGTTGCTCGAAGCGCTGCTGGTGCAGTGGGTCGGTTTGCTCGGCCGGCGTTAATTTCCGTGGCCGACGGGTGTATCGTCGGTCAGACCCTTCCCGTGATTGAAGTTGTCATTTCCTATGCTCGTAGATTCCCATTGCCACCTTGATCGCCTCGACCTCGCCCAACACGGCGGTTCCCTCGACGCCGCCCTGGAAGCGGCCCGCCAGCGTGGGGTCGGGCACTTCCTGTGCATCGGCGTCAGCGCCGACAATGCGGCCGACGTCAAAGCCCTCGCGGATCGCTACGCGGACGTGGATTGCTCGGTGGGTATCCACCCGCTGGACCTCAAGCCCGGCGAAGCCCCGGCCCTCGACTGGTTGCTCGGCGAACTCAACCACCCACGGGTGGTGGCGATTGGTGAAACCGGCCTGGACTATCACTACGAGCCCGAAGCCGCGCTATTGCAGCAAGCGTCGTTCCGCCTGCACCTGCACGCCGCCGAGCAGACCGGCAAACCGGTCATCGTCCACACCCGCGGCGCCCGCGCCGACACCCTGAGCCTGCTGCGCGAAGCCGCATTGCCCCAGGCCGGCGTGCTGCATTGCTTCACCGAAGACTGGGACATGGCCAAGGCGGCCCTCGACCTGGGGTTCTACATTTCCCTGTCGGGCATCGTCACCTTTCGCAATGCCGACGCCCTGCGTGACGTGGCGCGACAAGTGCCGGCCGACCGGCTGCTGGTGGAAACCGACTCGCCGTACCTGGCGCCGATTCCCCATCGCGGCAAGCCGAACCTGCCGGAGTATGTGCGTGACGTGGCGGATTACCTGGCGATGCTACGCGGTGAGTCCTACGAACGCTTTGCCGAACAGACCACCGAGAACTTCAAGCGCCTGTTCCCGCTGGCGCACGTCGCGGGTTGACGCGACCAAATCCGAGGCAAAAAAAACCCGGGTTCTGGGGGGGGAATCCGGGTTAAGACCATTAGGAGTAAAACAAGGGCACGCAGTCCGTCGGTACCCAGGTCGACGCTTCACTTGGGGGAGATGTCGCGCCGACAGTTGAAGTATTGATCAGTATCCGATTCAGTCCAGTCGCGTCTGGTCGTTTTTTAAACAGATTTGGAATACGCGCGCTTCGCTTGAGTTCTCATTGAGCGGATGTACAGGCGTAGACGTCACGTATTATTTCTGACTGAACGCCATGAATTCGTCGGCATGCTGAAAGTAATGTGTGTGAGCGGTTCACATAAGCGTTGCCCAACGACCGTTCAGTCGGGATAATCCCTCGTACCGGGTAAATCGTATCGCCACGTCTCCTTGGCCCTGCGCAACCCTCCCTATACCGACCTCTGCAGACCTTTTCCTCATGCAAAAAGAACCCCGTAAGGTCCGTGAGTTTCGCCGCCGCGAGCAGGAAATTCTCGACACCGCCCTCAAGTTGTTCCTCGAACAAGGTGAAGACAGCGTTACCGTCGAGATGATCGCGGATGCCGTAGGTATCGGCAAAGGCACCATCTACAAGCACTTCAAGTCCAAGGCCGAGATCTACCTGCGCCTGATGCTCGACTACGAGCGCGACCTGAACGAGCTGCTGCATTCGGCCGATGTGGACAAGGACAAGGAAGCCCTGTCGCGGGCCTACTTCGAGTTCCGCATGCGTGACCCGCAGCGCTACCGCCTGTTCGACCGCCTGGAAGAGAAGGTGGTCAAGGGCCATCAGGTGCCGGAAATGGTCGAGGAGTTGCACAAGATCCGCGCCTCGAACTTCGAACGCCTGACCCTGCTGATCAAGGGCCGCATCAGCGAAGGCAAGCTGGAAGACGTGCCGCCGTATTTCCACTACTGCGCCGCCTGGGCGTTGGTGCATGGCGCAGTGGCGCTGTACCACTCGCCGTTCTGGAGCAATGTATTGGAAGATCAGGAAGGTTTCTTCCAGTTCCTGATGGACATCGGCGTGCGTATGGGCAACAAGCGCAAGCACAGCAGCGAGCTGCCACCCGTTGACGCTGCACCTGCTGGCACACCTGCCGCGTAATGATTTGCTGCCAGGTGCAGTAACCCAGGAATATACTCAGGTAAGGCTATTGCCAAAAGCTGATTTATGAGTCAGCTTTTGCTGCGTCTGAATTATCCTCTGCCGGAGTGATCCATGATCGTTGATCGTCAAGGCAGGCGTTTTCGCAATTTGCGGATCAGCCTGACCTCAGCCTGCAATTACGCGTGTACCTATTGCGTGCCTAACGGCAAGCGGCTGGTGGCTGCCCAGGACGAACTCTCGGCCGAGGCCATGGCCCGTGGCGTGGCTTACCTGATCGAAGCCGCCGGTATCGAGCGCCTGCGCATCACCGGTGGTGAGCCGTTGGTCAGCCCCAAGCTGGAAGCCTTCATGGGCGCTGTGGGCGGGATGGGCCTCAGTGAGATCAGCCTGACCACCAACGGCCAACTGCTGGCGCGCAAACTGCCGCTGCTGGTGGACGCCGGCATTCGGCGCATCAACGTGTCCCTCGACACACTGAACGCCGAGGCCTTCCGCAGCATCGCCCGTGGCGGCGACCTGGCCACGGTGCTCGATGGCATGGACCAGGCGCGCGCGGCCGGGATCAAGATCAAGGTCAATATGGTGCCGTTGCGCGGCCAGAACCTCGATCAGGTGATGCCGCTGCTCGACTATTGCCTGGAACGGGGCTACGAGCTGCGCTTTATCGAACTGATGCGAATGGGCCACCTGGCCAAGGACTCCAATGCGTTCCTGCAGCAATTCGTCAGCCTTCAGCAACTGCTGAGCCTGATCGGCGAACACCACGAATACCTGCAAGCCAACGCTCCCGTGGACGCCACGGCGGTGCGCTACGAAGTGCCGGGCAAGGGTTTCTTTGGGGTGATCGCCAACGAAAGCGTGCCGTTCTGCCGCACCTGTTCACGGTTGCGGCTGTCGTCCACCGGTTGGTTGCATGGCTGCCTGTCGTCGAGCAATCGTCACTATGTCGGCGACCTGCTGGATAAACCGCGCCACCAGGCGCTGCCGGCCTTGCAAGGCTTGCTGATGAAGGCCCTGGGCGACAAACAGGAAGTGGCGTTCTCCGGTGGTGCGACCATCATGAAAATCATCGGCGGCTAACCCGGTTTTCAAGATTGCGCACAATCCAGTGTGGGAGGGGGCTTGCCCCCGATTGCAATGTGTCAGTCCCAGATAATCTGACTGACTCGCCGCAATCGGGAGCAAGCCCCCTCCCCAAATGGCGCGGATTCTGCATCTCATGCCCATTCGCCGGTTTTCCGTCACCGGCTTCTGGAGGATTAGGATGCGTAGTCTGGTTTTGTTGCTGGCGTCGTTGACGCTGAGTGGTTGCATGACCGTCAGCGATATGGCCGAAGGCACCCGTTATCAGATGAGCGACGCCGGGTTGCTGGACCACAGCGACACCCGGCGCTCCGCGTCGATTCGCGTGCAGCCGGACTCCTTTGTCTTCATCGCCCAGGGCGCCTTCGTGCCGCCCGGCAGCGCCTATCCGCGCCCGAACGTGGTCGCCGAAGAAGCTTTCAACGGCTTCGTCGAATACTTCCCCATGGTGCGCCGCGCCCGCCAGCCCGAAAGCCTCGAACAAGCCATGGCCGAAGCCCGTGCGGCTGGCGCTCACTACTTGCTGTACTGCCGCTTCGCCAAGGCGGATGACCGCATCGGCAACGCCGATGAGTGGACCGATCAGCAGGCCCTCGACCGTGTCGGCCTGGACAGCGGCGTTATCCAGATCATGTTGATCGAGACCAGCACCCAGTATTTGATTGATACTGCACGGATTCGCAGTCGTGGCGGTTTACTGACGTTCCACGACAATACGCCCCAAGATCTGATCGCCCGCCCGCTGGCGCAGTACGCCCGAGGCCTGCTGGGCATGAGCGATCAGTAAGCCCGAGGAGAAGCCCATGACCGATTCCGCCAAGGCCAATGATCTATTGGCCCAACTGCCCAAGGGCAAGGGGCCGGCGCCGGTGCATCTGTGGAACCCGGACTTCTGCGGCAACATCGACATGCACATTGCCCGCGACGGCACCTGGTATTACCAGGGCACGCCGATCGGGCGCAAGCCGATGGTCAAGCTGTTCTCCAACATTATCCGCCGCGATGGCGATGAGTACTTTCTGGTCACCCCCGTGGAAAAGGTCGGCATCACCGTCGAGGATGCGCCGTTTGTCGCGGTCACCCTCGAAGTCGAAGGGCAGGGCGAAAGCCAGCGGTTGCGCTTCACCACGCAAGTCGACGAGCAGGTCGAGGCCGATCTTGAACACCCGCTGCGGGTGGTGATCGACCCCGACACCGAGGAGCCTTCGCCCTATCTGCGCGTGCGCGCCAACCTCGAAGCCCTGGTGCATCGCAATGTGTTCTACCAATTGGTCGAGCTGGCGGTGAGCCGTCCGATCGACGGTCAGAACTGGCTCGGCGTGTGGAGCAGCGGGACGTTCTTCCCGATTGGCCTGGAGCCCTGAGAAGGTTTTTTTTCCTCTCCCTGAAATAATTCGCTTGCTGTAAACGGCTGCTTTCGGTTATCAATTTGTACATGATTAGACATGTCCGATTCGATAAGAAAAAACGCGTCGTCGACGAACTCATCCGCCGTATCGAAGGTGGGGTGATGGCCGACGGTTTCCTGCTGCCGGGTGAGCATCAACTGGCCGAAGAGTTTGCGGTCAGTCGCGGCACGTTGCGCGAAGCCCTGGCCGAGCTCAAGCGCCGCAACTACATCGCCACCCAGGGCGGCGTCGGCTCCATCGTCACCTATGACGGCATGGTGCTCGACCAACGCAATGGCTGGGCCCAGGCCCTGGCCGACACCGGCGCCCTGGTCAGCACCGACATCCTGCGCTTCGAAGCCGTGACCCGCCCGGACCTGTTCAGCCGCTTCGGCAGCGACCAATTCATCGCCCTTGACCGTCGCCGCCGCGCCGCCGATGGCCGCGCCGTGTCTTTGGAGCGCTCGCTGATGCCGGCCTCCGGAGGCCTGGAAGGCTTGCCCCGGGTCGGGCTGATCGACAACTCCCTGACCATCACCCTGGCCGCCTACGGTTACGTCGGCGCCGAAGGCGATCAATGGATCGGCGCCGAGCCTCTGACCGATGAAGACGCCGAGCTGCTCGAGCGCCCGGTGGGCACGGTGTTTCTCAAGGCGTCGCGCACCACTTACGACCGGCGCGAACGCTTCATGGAATACGTGGAGAGTCTGCTCGACCCGCTGCATTTTCGTCTGCACTTGCAGTTTGGCGCGACGAAATGAGCGCGCACAATCGTGCCCTCGGTGCCTTCTACGGTCTGGCGTTGGGCGATGCCTTGGGCATGCCCACCCAGTCTTTGAGTCGCGAGCAGGTCCGGGCGCGCTTCGGTGCCATCACCGGCCTGGAAGATGCCGACGCCGACCAACCCATCGCACCGAACATGCCCGCCGGCTCCATCACCGATGACACCGAGCAGGCGATCCTCGTCGGTGAGTTGCTGGTGGAAGGCCAGGGCACGATCGAGCCGAGCGTACTTGCGCGACGCCTGATCGACTGGGAAGCGCGAATGCGCGCCAAAGGCTCCCAGGACCTGCTGGGCCCGTCGACTAAGCGCGCCATCGACATGATCCTCGCCGGGCATACGCCTGAAGAGTCCGGGCGCTACGGCACCACCAACGGCGCGGCGATGCGTATCGCGCCGGTGGGGATTGCCGCCGATGTCAGCGACCCCGCGCCGTTCATCCGTGCGGTGATCCAGGCGTGTCAGGTGACCCACAACACCAGCCTGGGCATCTCCAGTGCCGCGGCAGTGGCGGCAGTGGTCTCGGCCGGGATCAACGGCGCGGACCTGGGCGCAGCGCTGAACATCGGCAGCCAGATCGCCCAGCAGGCCGAACGCCATGGACACTGGGTGGCCGGCGGCCGTATTGCCACGCGCATCGGTTGGGCGCGGACCTTGAGCGTCGCCAGTGGCGACAAGGCGCTGTTCGCCGACTTGCTCTATGAATTGATTGGCACCTCGGTCGCTTCCCAGGAATCGGTGGTGGTGTCGTTCGCCCTCGCGCAGCAAGTGGCGGTGGGCGAGATGAACGCCTTCGAGGCCTTGTGCGTGGCCGCCAGCCTGGGCGGCGACACCGACACCATCGCCGCGATCCTCGGCGCGATGCTGGGCGCGTGCCTGGGGATGCAATGCTGGCCGGCGGCGATGATCGAACAGGTCCAGCGGGTCAACGGGCTGGCGTTGCAGCCGTTGGTTGAAGGGCTGCTCAGCTTGCGCCAGGCGCTACAGGCCAGCGCGCTCGCGCACTGACCGAGTCAACATTGCGATTTGCGAATTTGCCACAACCCTAACAATACTGGCACCAGGAGCACCCGCACATGAGTACGTCCACTTCCGGCCCAAGCGCCGGGCGCTTGGAAACGCGCGGCATCGAACCGGTCCCCGAAGGCGAGTGCCACGGCCATCCGCTGCAACTGTTCTGGGTGTGGTTCGCCGCGAACATCAGCATCCTGGGGTTGCCGCTGGGCGCCACCCTGGTTGCGTTTCGCGGCCTGGCCATCTGGCAGGCGGTCATCGTCGCCATCCTCGGTGCCGCCGGCTCCTTCGCGGTGGTGGGCATTATCTCGATCGCCGGGCGGCGCGGGCGTGCGCCGAGCCTGACGCTGTCCCGCGCCATCTTCGGCGTGCGCGGCAATATCGGGCCGACGTTGGTGTCGCTGATGTCGCGGCTCGGTTGGGAGACCGTCAACACCACCACTGCTGCGTTCGTGCTGCTGTCGTTGTGTACGCTGCTGTTCCACACCCCGGTCGCGGCGAAAAGTGCGCCGCTGCTGACGCTGCTGTTCATCGCCATTTTCGTACTGCTGACCCTGGCCGTTTCCGGCCTGGGCCATGCGACTTTGCTGGTGATCCAGAAGTGGGCGACCTACGTATTCGGCGCCTTGAATCTCCTGGTCGGCGGCTTCCTCTGCGCCACCATCGACTGGAGCGCAGTGTTCAACGCCACCCCGGCGCCCTTGAGCGCGATGCTCATCGGCATCGGCACCATGGCCGCCGGCACCGGGATCGGCTGGGCCAACGCCGGCGCCGACATGTCGCGCTACCAACACCGCAGCGTCACGGCCGTGCGCCTGGTGGCGTCTGCCGCGTTTGGCGCGGGCATTCCACTGGTGCTGCTGATCACCCTCGGCGGCCTGCTGTCGGTGGGCAACAACGACCTGGCGGCGGCGACCGACCCGATCGTCGCGATCCGCGACATGCTGCCCACCTGGATGGCCGTGCCGTACCTGATCACCGCGTTTGGCGGGCTGTTGCTGTCGAATAACCTGTCGGTGTATTCGGCCGGCCTCACTACCTTGACCCTCGGTTTGAAGGTCAAGCGCGTGTACGCGGTGATCGTCGATATCGTGGCGATCTTCGCCGGTTCGATCTACTTCATGCTGATCGCCGACAGTTTCTACGGCCCGTTCATCACCTTCATCTCGTTGCTGGCGGTGCCGATCACCGCGTGGGTGGGGATCTTCGTGGTCGACCTGATTCACCGTCATTACTACAGCCCTGACGACCTGCTGAACGTCAGCCCAAGCAGCGCCTACTGGTATCGCGGCGGCGTGGAATGGCGCGCGTTGGGGGCGTGGGCCGTGGCGATCGGGCTGGGGTTCAGTTTCACTACCATCGGCACCACCGCCGACAACATCTGGTTCGCCGGGCCGTTGTCCGATTCCTGGTTGGGCCACAACGGCCTGGGCTGGATCGTGACTTTCGTGGTGGCCGGCGGAATATATGCGTTGCTCGGCGGCGCGGCTGACCGGCGTCCGGCATTGGTCGAGCGTGCCAATGCCTAGGTTGCTGCACACCGGCCAGGTCATCGTCGACCTGGTCATGGCCCTCGATCAATTGCCGGCGAGCGGCGGCGACGTGCTGGCGCAATCGGCCCGTTTCGAAGCCGGCGGCGGTTTTAATGTGATGGCGGCGGCGCGGCGCAACGGGCTGCCGGTGGTCTACCTGGGGCGCCACGGCAGCGGCCGTTTCGGCGACCTGGCCCGTGCGGCGATGCACGCCGAAGGCATCGACATCGCGCTGCCCGCCAGCGCCGGCAAGGACACCGGCCTGTGCGTGGCGCTGACCGAAGCCAGCAGCGAGCGCACCTTCATCTCCCATCTGGGCGCCGAGGGCGAGCTGAGCGCCGAGGACTTGGCCAACGTTGCGCCACGTGCCGATGACTACGTGTACGTGAGTGGCTACAGCCTGCTTCTCGACGGCAAGGCCCAGGCGCTGATCGACTGGCTACTGGCGCTGCCACGGGCGATTACGGTGGTGTTCGACCCGGGCCCGCTGGTCAAGGCGCCCGATTCGGCGTTGATGCGCGCGCTGCTGCCGCGTATCGATATCTGGACCAGCAACGGCCCGGAAGCCCTGGCGTTCACCGGCGCGGCGGATATGGCCGAGGCGCTGATCAAGCTCAACCGGTATCTGCCCGCCGACACACTGCGGGTGGTGCGCGATGGGCCGAACGGTTGCTGGGTCGGGCGGGCGAATGTGCTTGAGCCTGTGCCCGGCTTCAAGGTGCAGGCGGTCGACAGCAATGGCGCGGGAGATGCCCACGCCGGCGTGTTCATCGCCGGTTTGGCCAACGGTTTGAAACCGCTCGACGCGGCGCGCCGTGCCAATGCGGCGGCGGCCCTGGCGGTGACGCGCTGGGGGCCGGCGACTGCTCCCGGCGCTGCGGAAGTCGACGCATTCCTCGCTGGATAAGCCCCGCATAGGCGCTCGGGCTTGCCCGCGACAGCGGTGGGTCAGTGACTCATAGGCTGGCGCCGGCTAACCCGTTATTTCGATGCTTCACGGCGCAGGCTGTTTCGGTGCGCCAGGGATGTTCGAGTCGTCGCCCTTGTTGATACCGGGCTGATTGACCCCCGGGCCCATCTTGCCGTTACCGACGGCGGCGGGTGTCTGGCGCTGGGTGTCGTTGCCTCGGGTGCGCGGGTCGGCGCCGTTGTCGATGATCGCGCCACCATTGGTGTCGAGGCCGGTGCCCATCGAGTCCTGGGATTCCTGGGTCGCCGGGCTCGGCGGGGTGCCGACCGGATCGGTCTTGCCGGTGGACGAGGACGCGGCCAAAGCGCTCAGCGACGCAGCGGACAGCAGCGCCGTGAAGGCGAGGGCAGCACACTTGGAATGCTTCATGAGGGTGTCTCCATTAGGGTTAATGTCCTTACCCTTTATTGGTCAGCCCTCATGTGGGGTTCGTGCCTGGATGCCGACGAGCGGTATCAGGACACCTGTAAGGTTTTGTGCGCCGAGAGCTGGCGCGCTATCAGGCGTGCCACGGTGATCATCCAGTTCAGTGCAGCGATGGCCAGTACGCCCATCATCAATGTCGACAGGCCGTAGTCGACGATGATCCTGCCCGCCAGCCAGGGAAACCCGAAGACGCCGACAAAATACGCCAGGCTGAACAGCAGCAACGCCTGGGACGTCGTGCCGGACGGCGCTTCGTGGGCGACCAGCCCATTGATCACCGAATACGTCAGGCCGTAACCCACCCCCAACGTGGCAGCCGCCAGCAGGTAGCTGAGGTTACCGCTCACACCAAAAGCAAACAGTGCAATCGAGCCGAGCATGATCCCGGACAACACACAGGCGGCCCGGTAGGCATCGCGCTTGACCACGAAGCCGGCGATCAACAGACGGCTGGTGATCGCGGCGCTCAGGAACCCCGCGAAGAACAGCGAATAATCCAACCCATGCGCGGCCGCGTAGCTGGTCTGGAACGATGAAAGCCCGCCAAACACGCACCCGCCCAGGCCGACCATGAGGATGGCGAACGCCGCCCTGGACGACAGCACCCGGCGGCTGGCGGCCAGGGAAATCCTCGACGTCGGTGCATTCGCATGGTGCTTGAGTTGTGCGCCCAGTCGCCAGAACATCAGCACCCCAACGAGGCTGGCCGCCCCAGCGATATAGAAGGCGGTCGTCAGGGGCAGGTCCAGCGCACTGGTGGCTCGTCCGAGCAAGGGCCCGGAACCGATCCCGCTCAACATGCTGCCCGACAGCAGCGCAAAGTACTTGGCCCGCTGCCTGGGCTCGACCAGCAAGGTCACGATGATCGGGCCCAGCGTGTAGAACACGCCCCAACCCAAGCCGAGGGCCAGCCCGAACAGCATCAAGCCTTGGCCAAACCCCGGCGTCAGGGCAAAACCGAGGCAGGCCACCACCAGCAACACGCCCATTCCCGCAATCGCCCGCGCCGCGCCCAATGCATCGGCCAAATGCCCGGAGAGCACTACCGCGACGAAGGTACTGAGCATCGCCGTGGAAATCACACTGCCGGCGTCATGCTCATTCCCACCGCGCGAGTGAATCAGCAACGACAGCAGAAACGTCGAGCCGTAGGACAAGGACAACAGGAAGCTGGCCAGGCAAAACAGGACGAATAGTTTTCCGCCCACCGGAGGTGTGGAGTTCATGAGCACGCCTTGGAATCATTGGAGTTATGGCCACGTTCTACCATGCGTGTCAGGGCGGATTGTTCTGTGGTTGCTGGTGCTTGCTTTAGCCCGCAACGGAGTAAGGTGGCCTGGCGATCCCGAAATTGCACTGCAATCTGTCATCAAACCGTCTTAGTATGTGGCCTTTGAATTTGCCCAAGGCGCGCCCATGACCATCGAGATTCGCCCCGCCGTGCCCAGCGATGCTGCGCAGATCCTGACTTTCATCACCGAGCTTGCCGAGTTTGAAAAAGCCCGTCATGAAGTGATCGCCAGTGTGGCGGATATCGAGCGCAGCCTGTTCAGCGAAGGCGCCACCGCCCATGGGCTGATCTGCCTGCGCGACGGTTTGCCCATCGGCTTCGCGGTGTTCTTTTTCAGCTATTCCACCTGGCTGGGCAGCAACTGCCTGTACCTCGAAGACCTCTACATCAACCCCGAGCAACGCGGCGGCGGGGCCGGCAAGAAGTTGCTGCGCCACCTGGCGAAGATCGCCTGCGACAACGGTTGCGGGCGGTTCGAATGGAGCGTGCTGGATTGGAACGAACCGGCGATTGCCTTCTACAAATCCATCGGCGCCCAGCCCCAGGAAGAGTGGGTGCGCTACCGCATGGAGGGCGATGCGCTGCGGGATTTCGCCCAGGGCTGATCAAGTACCCGGTGAAAACCGGCGTCCCGACGCCGGTTTTTTTATATGTATTCTCACTATATGGGATGTAAATTTATATATTGAGATATTTCAAGGTCTGGGTTTATAGTCGGCTGCATCAGCACTCACTACCAAAAATAAAACAGGTGAAGCGATGCAGGCACAACCTCTGTCACTCCCCGCCGTGCCCGAACCGACTTATGGCGAGCGGCTCAAGCACAAGGTGGTGATCGTCACCGGCGCGGCCCAAGGCATTGGCGAGGCGATCGTGGCCTGCTTCCAGGCGCAGCAGGCACGTTTGGTGATCGCCGATATCCAGGGCGAAAAGGTCGAGCAAGTCGCCGCCCACTGGCGCGAACGCGGCGCCGAGATCTACGCGCAACCGGTCGACATCACGTCCCAGGCGCAATGGCAGGCGCTGGTCAACCTGGCCATCGAGCGCTTCGGCCGTGTCGATGTGCTGGTCAACTGCGCCGGGGTCAACGTGTTCCGCGACCCGTTGCAGATGACCGACGAAGACTGGCGGCGCTGCTTCGCCATCGACCTCGACGGCGCTTGGTATGGCTGCCGCACGGTGTTGCCGCACATGATCGAGCAGGGCATCGGCAACATCATCAACATCGCCTCGACCCATTCCAGCCACATCATTCCCGGCTGTTTCCCCTACCCTGTCGCCAAACACGGCCTGCTCGGCCTGACCCGCGCCCTCGGCATCGAATACGCGCCCAAGGGCATCCGCGTAAATGCCATCGCCCCGGGTTATATCGAAACCCAACTCAACGTTGACTACTGGAACACTTTCCCCGACCCCCACGCCGAGCGCCAGCGCGCATTCGACCTGCACCCGCCCAAGCGCATCGGCCAGCCTGTGGAGGTGGCGATGAGCGCGCTGTTTCTGGCCACCGATGAGGCGCCCTTTATCAACGCCACCTGCCTGATGATCGATGGCGGACGGTCGGTGATGTACCACGACTAGAACTTGTCACTCTCCAATAACAACAAGAGGTGCCGTTCATGAAAAAAACACTCCGCGTACTCGCCGCCGCCATTGCGTTAAGCGGCTTCAGCAGCCTGGCCGTCGCCGAACCCGTAAAAATCGGCTTTTTGGTCAAACAAGCCGAAGAACCCTGGTTCCAGACCGAATGGGCCTTCGCCGAAAA
>NZ_JALJRR010000042.1:0-29817 GCF_024519615.1 Pseudomonas sp. Pse79 | reverse complement strand
GCTCGTCGGGCTCATAACCCGAAGGTCGTCGGTTCAAATCCGGCTCCCGCAACCAGTTTTAAGTACACGTCAAACACCGCCACGACCTCACCGTCGCGGCGGTGTTTTCGTTTGTGCTGATTTTAATGACTGAGACTGAGGGCGATGGCCGCGCCCGGTTTCGGCTCGATTGCTTGATAAAAATCAACGTTATGTGCAGCCCTTGGTTGGTAACGTTTACCCGGATGGGCAAGCATCGGAATTCACCTGCCGCAACGGATGAAATAACGCGCCCGCGTTTGCGTCTCGCGGCCTGACAGGTGCTGGTGTACGCCTCAATCGATCTTCACGCCTCCCCACTCAAGGATCGGATCATGACGGCCATCCCGAGTAACGATGCAAAGTGGTCTTGGCGGCGTGTCACAAGGATTGTTCTGATCCTTGTCATCGTCTTGGCAGCCGGCGCCGGTGGCGCCTGGTACTGGTGGCAAAGCCAGCAAGGCAAGTTGCCCGAGGGCATTGTCTCCGGGAACGGCCGCATCGAATCCGACCAAATCGACATCGCCGCGAAGCTGGCCGGACGCGTGCGCGAGGTGCTGGCCCGGGAAGGTGACCTCGTCACCGAAGGCCAGGTGCTCGCCCGCCTCGATACCACGGAGTTGCAAGCGCAACGCGCCAAATATGCCGCCGACGTGGCTTCCGAGGAGGCCTCGATGCTCGAGGCAAAGGCGACTGTCGTGCAACGGCAGGCAGAACTGACCCTCAAGGAGGCAAAGCTGCGCCGCGCCCTCAAGCTGATCGTCACCGGGGCGATCAGTGAGGACAACCGCGATGAGGCGCAGGGCGAACGCGATTCTGCGCGCGCCGTTCTCGACGCCGCGCAGCGGACCGTGACCGCGCGCGAGCGTTCGGTGGTGGCCGCACAAGCCCTGGTTAATCAGACCGACGCCCAGATCGCCGACACCATTCTTGTGGCGCCCGTGCAAGGGCGTGTTCTGTATCGTCTCGTCAACCCCGGGGAAGTCGTTTCGGCGGGCGGAAAGGTGCTGACGATCATCGACCTGTCCGAAATCTACATGGAGATTTATCTCCCCTCCGAACAGGCCATGCGCGTAACGATCGGGTCGGCCGCACGAATTGTGTTCGACGGTGCCGACTTCGCCGTGCCGGCCAAAGTGAGTTTCGTGTCGCCGGACGCGCAGTTCACGCCCAAGCAGGTCGAGACGCGCAGCGAACGCGACAAGCTTATGTTCCGGGTCAAGCTGCGCATCCCGCCGAGCCTCATCGCGCGCCACCTCAACCAAGTGAAAACGGGCACCCGCGGCATCGGTTATGTGCGCCTCGATCCGAACCCACCCAATTGGCCGGACACCCTGCAAAAGCGCATTCAGGCCGATCCTGTCGACGCTGAGGATTGATAATGGAGACTCGCGCAGCGCTGATTGCCGAGGTTTCCAACGCGAGCCATGTCTATGGCAAGGTTCTAGCGCTCGACAATGTCTCGCTCGCACTGCCGAGCGGCCAGATGACGGGCATCATCGGCCCTGACGCCGCCGGCAAGTCCACGCTGCTCGGCCTGATCGCCGGTGCGCGGAAGATGCAGACCGGATCGGTCGAGGTCCTCGGCGGCAGCATGAGCAATGCCCGGCACCGCCGCTCCGTCTGCACACGCATTGCCTATATGCCGCAAGGGCTCGGCAAAAACCTCTATCAGGAGATCAGCGTCCGCGAAAACCTGGCCTTCTTCGCCACCCTCTTCGGCCTGTCCGCATCGGAACGTGACGCACGCACCCGGCGCCTGGCGGCGGCGATTGGCTTACTCGCGTTTCTCGAGCGGCCGGCCGGAAAGCTGTCGGGCGGCATGAAGCAAAAGCTCGGCCTGTGCTGCGCGCTCATTCACGACCCCGACCTGCTCATTCTCGATGAGCCGACGACCGGCGTCGATCCGTTGTCGCGTCGACAGTTCTGGGACCTGATCAGCGAACTGCGGCGCGAGCGGCCGACGATGAGTGTCGTCATCTCCACCGCCTATATGGACGAGGCCGGCCAATGCGATTGGCTCATCGCAATGGATCACGCCCGCGTGCTTGCCTGCGGCACCGCGGATGAGCTGCGCGAGAAGACCGGCCAACAAGACATCGAAGCGGTGTTTGCCGCCCTGCAGCCGGGGCACAAATCGACGGCGCAGCGCTTCGTCATTCCGCCGCGCCAACCAGGCAGCGAGGCGCCGGTCATTGTCGCGAGGAATCTGACACGTCGTTTCGGCAGTTTCACCGCGGTCGATAACGTCAGCTTCGCCATCGAGCGCGGAGAAATCTTCGGCTTCCTCGGCTCGAACGGCAGCGGCAAGACCACCACCATGAAGATGCTGACCGGACTCCTGGCGCCAAGCGAGGGAGAGGCCGAGGTCTGCGGCAAACCTGTCGATGCCAACGACCTGTCGGTCCGCCAGCGCGTCGGCTTCATGTCGCAATCGTTCTCGCTCTATGGCGAACTCACCGTGCGGCAAAACCTGCGTCTTCATGCACGCCTTTTTCATCTGGCCGCGGACCACGCTAACGCGCGTATCGCCCAGCTCATGGTCGATGTCGGCCTTGTCGACTATGCCGACACCGAAGCGAACTCGCTGCCGCTCGGCGTGCGACAGCGCCTTTCGCTGGCCGTGGGGATCGTTCACGACCCCGAGTTGCTGATCCTTGACGAGCCGACCTCGGGCGTCGATCCGCTGGCACGCGATGAATTCTGGCGTTTGCTCGGCGATCTCTCGCGAACCCGCAATGTCACGATCTTCGTCTCCACGCATTTCATGAGCGAAGCCATGCGCTGCGACCGCATCTCATTGATGCACGCAGGTCGCGTCCTCGTCTGCGACACACCGCAAAACGTCATTACCGCCAAGGGCAGCGCGAATCTCGAAGAGGCGTTCATCGCCTATATCGAGGATGCCGAGCCCGCCGCGCCCGCGCCCTCCGTGGCGGATGCCGAGGCGCAGACCCAGCGCGATGCAGCGGCGTTGTCGCCCAGCCGCTCGACCTTCATGCCGCTGCGCCGCCTCCTGGCCTTTACCAAGTGCGAGACGTTGTCGCTTATGCGCGATCCGGTGCGGCTCGCCTTCGCCTTCCTCGGCTCCTTCATCATGCTGTTGATCTTCGGCTTCGGCGTCTCCAGCGATGTGACCAACCTCACCTATGCGGCGTTCGACCACGACGACACGCCGGAGAGCAGAGCCTATCTCGCCAACTACTCGAGCTCCCGATATTTCACCGAAAAGACGCCGATCCACAGCGTCGACGAAATGCAAAGGCGCCTGAAGTCGAACGACATCACGCTGGCCATCGAAATCCCACCTGGCTTCGGGCGCCTGGTAAAGCGCGACTCGGATTGGCAGGTATCGGCCTGGATCGACGGCGCCAACACCTCGCGCGCCGCCACCATCGAGGGTTACGTCGAGTCGGCGCACAACCTCTTCGCCGAAGAGAGAAAGCGCCAGTCCAGCGACGTAGCGAGCAAGAAACCGACGACCAGCATCGTGATCCGCAACCGTTACAACCCGACGGCCGAGAGCATTTATGCGATCGGGCCGGCCGTGCCGGCGATGCTGCTCATGATGTTTCTCGCCATTCTCACAGCCGTCAGCGTTGCCCGTGAAAAGGAGATCGGCACGATCACGAACTTCTACGCCACGCCCACGACGCGCCTGGAGTTCCTGATCGGCAAACAACTGCCCTACATTGGCGTCGGCATGATCAATTTCTTCATCATGACCGTGACCGTGCGGTTCCTCTTCGACGTTCCGCTCAAGGGCGACGGCCTCACGCTGACCCTGGGCGCGCTGTTCTATGTGGCGGCGGCCACCGGCTACGGGCTGTTCATCTCGACGTTCACCTCAAGCCAGGTCGCAGCGGTGTTCGCCGGAGCGGTGCTGTCGATGCTGCCGACCATGCAGTTCTCCGGCATGATGCAGCCCGTCTCGACGCTGGAGGGCGGCGCGCGCCTCATGGGGTACCTCTGGCCGACGAGCTATTACATGCACATGAGTGTCGGTGCGTTCACCAAGGGGCTTGGCTTCACCGACATGGTGACCGACCTGCTCGCGCTGAGCCTGTTTTGCCCGGCCTTCTTATTGCTGTCCGCGCTGCTCCTGCGCAAACAGGAGAAATAAGATGCAGAGTCTCTCCAACATTTTCTGGCTCGGCGTCAAAGATCTGCGCACCCTCTCGAAGGACCTGATGATGATCCTCTTCATCATCTATTCCTTCGGCCTCAGCATTTATATGCAGTCGACCGGAGCCGGCGAGACCGTCAACAATGCCTCCGTGGCGATCGTCGACGAGGACCACTCCAGCCTGTCGCGATCGATTGCCGGACTGTTCTATCCGCCGTACTTCCAGGCAGCCAAGATGATCAGCGCCGCCGACATCGATCGCGGCATGGACAACGGCCTTTACACCCTCGTCATCGTGATTCCTCCGCACTTTGAAGCGGATGTGCGAAAGGGCCGCGATATCGAAGTCCAGGTCAACGCAGACGCCACCGCAGTCCAGCAGGCGTCCCTGGGGTCGGGCTATATCCAGAACATGGTGACCGACGAAGTCACGCGCTACCGACAGGAGGCGCAGCAAACCACCGGGCTGCCCTCCGATCTCGTCGTGCGCCGCGCCTTCAATGCCAACGGCACACAATCCTGGTTCCGCGCGATCGTCGGCCTTGCCGATCAGTTGTCGATGCTGATCATTATCCTGACCGGCGCGGCGCTCTTGCGCGAGCGCGAGCACGGCACGATCGAGCACCTGCTGGTGATGCCGTTGACGGCCTTCGAGATAGCGCTCGCCAAAGTGTGGTCGAGCGGGCTGGTGATCTTCATCGGCTTCATCTGTTCCCTGTTGTTCGTGGTCGAGGGCCTTCTCGACGTTCCGATTGCCGGCTCGCGCGGTGTGCTGCTGCTCGGCACCCTCATCTATATCTTCGCCACGGCAGCGATCGGCATCTTTCTTGGCACCCTCGCCCGCACCATGGCGCAATTTGCCCTGCTGATGATGATGGCCGTCATGCCAATGATGATGCTGTCGGGCGGCATGTCGCCCATCGAGAGCCAGCCGCAATGGGTCCAGTACGTGACGTGGTTTTTCCCGTCGCGGCACTATGTGAGCTTCATGCAGGCGATCGTGTATCGAGGCGCGGGCCTCGACATCGTGTGGAAAGAGTTCGTGACGGTCCTGGTGATGGGCGTGACATTTATCGCGATGAGTTTGCTGCTGTTCCGCCAGTCTGTTGCGACCTTGCGCTAAGGCTTTTTTGCGCCTGCCCGCGCCAGGCGTGGACGATTGTCCGACAAAAAACCTTGCCCGAGCGCGCACTTAGCGCATTTCGTTGAGATTCAACGGCCAATTTGCACTTATTTGACCCAACGGACCATTAACGGTTGACACTCCGCCGCTGGGCTGTAGAATGCCGGCCACAGACGCGGGATGGAGCAGTCTGGTAGCTCGTCGGGCTCATAACCCGAAGGTCGTCGGTTCAAATCCGGCTCCCGCAACCAAACATCAAAAAAGGCTACTCGAAAGAGTGGCCTTTTTTGTATCTGACAAAAAAGTTCTTCTGAAACAATGACATGGCATCTTTCATGAAACCCTAGACGTTTCGTGGAGTCCATTTCATCGCACGCTATGCTTGATCCTTCTACGACCAATGGCCGCAGTCGCCGCATCCGGTGATCCGCGTTAATATTTGTAATTATTTTGTCCATAGGGATTGGTAACTTGGCTGGATACCCCCATCCTGTCGCGCACAATCCACGAGGTGATTGATGCGCGCCAACTCGTCTGAACCACAAGACCCTGTCACAGCGACACAACCGATCACTCCCACCCGTTTGCGCTGGCTGGATCTGTTAAGCAAGTATCGGCAACCCATCGGGCTGGCCGTGACGCTGTTGCTGTTCGCAATCGCCCTGATCGCCTGCCGACACCTGCTGCTGGAACTGGATCTCTACGCCCTCCACGACTCGATCCTGGAAGTACCCAAACCGGCGTTGCTGGGCGCGTTCGCCGCCGCCATCGCCGGCTTCGTCATTCTATTGGGCTATGAGTTCTCCGGCGCACGTTATGCCGGGGTGAAACTGCCCCGCAAGACCCTCGCCCTCGGCGGCTTTACCGCCTTTGCCATCGGCAACGCCATTGGCCTGTCGATGCTCTCGGGCGGTTCGGTGCGTTACCGTTTATATGCGCGCCATGGCATCGGGGCTTCGGAAGTCGCCCGCATGACTGTGTTCGCCAGCCTCTCCCTGGGCTGCGCCCTGCCGCCGCTGGCGGCCTTGGCCACCTTGAGCAACTTGCCCGCCGCGTCCACTGCCCTGCATGTGTCGCAAGGCTTGCTGGGGGCGATTGCCGGCGTCGTGTTGCTGTTGTCGGCCGCGCTGTGCATCGGGATTTATCGCCGTCGCCTGCCGGAACAGCCCTACACGGACAACCTGCTGGTCAAGGTCGGCCGCCGCACCCTGCGCCTGCCCGGTCGACGCCTGACGTTCCTGCAACTGATCATCACCGCGCTGGACGTCGCCGCTGCCGCCACCGTCCTTTATATGCTGCTGCCGGAAGCGCCACCGTTCGGCCCGTTCCTGCTGGTGTACCTGCTGGCGCTGGCCGCTGGCGTACTCAGCCATGTGCCGGGTGGCGTCGGGGTGTTCGAGGCGATCCTGCTCGCGGCCTTTGCCGACAAGCTCGGCGCCGCGCCATTGGCCGCCGCCCTGCTGCTGTACCGCATGATCTATGTGGTGCTGCCGCTGCTGATCGCCTGTGTGTTCCTGCTGGTCAACGAGGCCCAGCGCCTGTTCCAGACCCAGCAGAGCCTGCGCGTGGCATCGGGCTTCGCCGCGCCGGTGCTGGCCTTACTGGTTTTTTTGTCCGGCGTGGTCCTGCTGTTTTCTGGCGCCACGCCGGAGATCGACTCACGCCTGGAAAACATCGGCTTCCTGATTCCCCACCGCCTGATTGACGCCTCGCACTTTGGCGCGAGCCTGATCGGCGTGTTGTGTCTGTTGCTGGCCCAAGGCCTGCGTCGACGCTTGTCGGCGGCCTGGATGTTGACCATGGTGCTGCTGCTGACCGGCGCCCTGCTCTCGCTGCTCAAGGGCTTCGACTGGGAAGAAGCCAGCCTGATGACCATGACCGCCGTGCTGCTGGCGATCTTCCGCCGCTCCTTCTACCGCGCCAGCCGGCTGACCGAATTGCCGTTCTCGCCGCTGTACCTGGTAGCCAGCGTGTGCGTGCTGGGGGCTTCGATCTGGCTGCTGCTGTTTGCCTATCAAGACGTCCCGTATAGCCACCAACTGTGGTGGCAGTTCACCCTCGACGCCAACGCCCCGCGCGGCCTGCGCTCGCTGTTGGGGGCCGCGGTGCTGCTGGTGATCGTGTCGCTGACCTGGCTGCTGCGTACCGCGCGCCCGGTGATCCACCTGCCGACAGCCGAAGAACTGGAACGCGCCACCAAGATCCTGATGGCCTCATCGCAACCCGACGGAGGCCTGGCGCTGACCGGCGACAAGGCGCTGCTGTTCCACCCCAACGACGAAGCCTTCCTGATGTATGCCCGTCGCGGGCGCAGCCTGGTAGCCCTGTACGACCCGATCGGCCCGACCCAACCCCGCGCCGAGATGATCTGGCAGTTCCGCGACCTGTGCGACATCCACCATGCGCGCCCGGTGTTCTACCAGGTACGCGCGGAAAACCTGCCGTACTACATGGACATCGGCCTGACCGCGATCAAGCTGGGCGAAGAAGCCCGCGTCGACCTGAAACGCTTTGACCTGGAAGCCAAGGGCAAAGAGATGAAGGATTTGCGCTACACCTGGAACCGTGGCACCCGGGATGGCTTGTCCCTGGAGATCCACGAACCGGGCACGGCGCCGATGGACGAACTCAAGGTTATTTCCGACGCCTGGCTGACCGGCAAGAACGTGCGGGAGAAGGGGTTTTCCCTGGGACGCTTCAGCGACGACTACCTCAAGCACTTTCGCATCGCGATCATTCGCTTCGAAGGGCACCCGGTGGCCTTCGCCAACCTGCTCGAGACCTACAGCCACGACCTGGCCAGCCTCGACCTGATGCGCGCCCACCCCGATGCGCCCAAGCTGACCATGGAATTCATGATGGTCGGCCTGATTCAACACTATAAGAGCCACGGTTATGCTCGCTTCAGCCTCGGCATGGTGCCATTGTCTGGCCTGCAACCGCGTCGTGGCGCGCCGCTGACCCAACGCCTGGGCTCGATGGTGTTCCGCCGTGGCGAGCAACTGTATAACTTCCAAGGTTTGCGCCGCTTCAAAGACAAGTTCCAGCCTGACTGGGAACCCCGTTACATGGCCGTGCCCGCAGGACTTGATCCGCTGGTGGCACTGGCCGATACCGCCGCCCTGATCGCAGGCGGCTTGACTGGATTGGTGAAACGCTGATGATTCGACGCTCCTGGCGGTATGTATTAGCCTTTGTGGTGCTGCTCGCCGTGGTCCTGGGTGGCGGCTATTGGTACTGGAACCGCCCTGCCCCACAGCCGACCCTGGAGCAACTGCCCCAGGCCGATGGCTCGGTGATGACCCGCGTCACCCCGGCCGGCACCCCCAAAGCCCGCGTGGCCGTGGCGGTGATGGCCGACGAGACCCTGACCGACAGCCAACTGATTGCCCTCAGCCAGGGCGGCAAGGCGCAGATCGTGCAGGTGATCCTGCCCAAGGATGACTGCACACTGCAGCAACAGGCACTGCAAGGCGCCCTGAGCCAGCTCAAGGGCCCTGCGACGCTGGTCAGCGGCATCGGCCCTGGCGCCGCCCTCGCCTGGCGCTGGCTGGCCACACAGAACGACGACAAGGCCAATGCCATCTCCGTCGGCTTCGCCCTGGTGCAGGAAGGCTGCAAAGACCCGCTGCCGAAAACCGCCGCCCACGGCAACTGGCTGGTGGCGTGGAACGACAACCCTGACGATGAAAGCGCCAGCTTCGTGCGCGACACCCCGCGTGCCACCACCAGCATCAGCGACTACGACATTCACTACCCACAAGTGCTGAATAACGAACTGCGCAAGCAACTGGTCGGTTCGGACAACGGCGGCCTGGCGATTCCAGTCGTGGAAGTCCCGGCTGGCCAGGCCAAGGACACCGTGACCCTGTTCCTCTCCGGTGACGGCGGCTGGCGTGACCTCGACCGCGACGTGGCCGGTGAAATGGCCAAGATCGGCTACCCGGTCGTGGGCATCGACACCCTGCGCTACTACTGGCAGCACAAGACTCCGGAACAAAGCGCCAAGGACCTCAGCGAGCTGATGCAGCACTATCGGCAGAAATGGGGCACCAAGCGCTTCGTACTGACCGGCTATTCGTTCGGCGCCGACGTGTTGCCGGCCATCTACAACCGCATGCCGGAAAGCGAGCAGCAGCGCGTCGACGCAATCATCCTGCTGGCGTTCGCACGCACCGGCAGCTTTGAAATCGAAGTGGAAGGTTGGCTGGGCAACGCCGGCAAAGAAGCCGCGACCGGCCCGGAAATGGCCAAGCTGCCAGCGGCCAAGGTGGTGTGCATCTACGGTGCCGAAGAGGTCGACGAAAGCGGCTGCACCGACAAGACCGCCGTCGGCGAAGCGATCAAGCTGCCGGGCGGGCACCACTTCGATGAGAACTACCCGGCGCTGGCCAAGCGTTTGGTGGATATCATCGTCAAGCACCAGGCCAAGGCCGAGTAATTCCGCGCTGTACGCAAAACCTAATGTGGGAGGGGGCTTGCCCCCGATAGCGATAGGTCAGTCATACCGCTATCGGGGGCAAGCCCCCTCCAACATTGGGGTTGGAACTAGCGCGGCTCGATATGCGCAATCATCAACTGCACGGTTTCCTGCCCACGGAACTCGTTCACATCCAGCTTGTAGGCCAACTCCACCCAACGCACGGTCGGGTTCGGCCAGACCTCACGGTCAACCCCAAACGCAATGCCATCGAGCTTCACGGAGCCGCATTCGCTCTTGAGCACCACTTTCAGGTGCCGCTCCCCCACCACACGCTGCTCGACCAACTGAAACACCCCGTGAAACAACGGCTCGGGGAAGTGCTGCCCCCAGGGGCCGGCATGCCGCAGCGCGCGCGCCAGCTCCAGGTGAAACTCTTCCACCGCCAGGGTGCCGTCGGACAATAGCCGGCCGGTCAAGTCTTCTTCGCGCAGTTGCCGACGCACTTCGGCATCGAAGGCCTGGGCAAACAACGGGAAATTCGCCTCGGGCAATGTCAGGCCGGCCGCCATGGCGTGACCGCCGTATTTGCTGATCAGGTTGGGATGCTGGCTCGCCACCACCGCCAGCGCATCGCGGATGTGAAAGCCCTGCACCGAGCGGCCTGAGCCCTTGAGCAGGCCATCACCGGCGTCGGCAAAGGCGATGGTCGGACGGAAATAGCGCTCTTTCATGCGCGACGCCAGGATCCCGATCACACCTTGGTGCCACTCCGGGTCGAACAGGCACAAGCCATACGGCATCGACTCCAGCGGCAAGTCCTTGAGCTGGGCCAGGGCCTCGCGCTGCATGCCTTGTTCGATGGATTTGCGGTCCTGGTTCATGCCGTCCAGTTGCGCGGCCATTTCCCGTGCAGCGGCGAAATCCGTGGTGAGCAGGCATTCGATGCCCAGACTCATATCGTCCAGGCGCCCGGCGGCATTGAGCCGTGGCCCGAGGATAAACCCGAGGTCAGTGGACGTGAGGCGAGCGTGGTCACGCTTGGCCACTTCGAGGATCGCCTTGATCCCCGGCCGCGCGCGACCGGCACGGATACGCTCGAGGCCCTGGTGGACCAGGATGCGGTTATTGGCGTCCAGCGGCACCACGTCGGCGACGCTGCCCAGGGCGACCAGGTCAAGCAACTCGCCAATGTTCGGCTGCTGCGTGTTCTCGTACCAACCCAGGCTGCGCAAACGGGCACGCAGGGCCATCAAGACATAAAAGATCACCCCGACCCCGGCCAACGCCTTGCTCGGAAACTCACAGCCGGGCTGGTTCGGGTTGACGATGGCATCCGCCGCCGGCAACTCATCCCCCGGCAAGTGGTGGTCGGTCACCAGCACCTTGAGCCCCGCCGCCTTCGCTGCCGCCACGCCTTCGACGCTGGAGATGCCGTTATCCACGGTGATCAGCAACTGCGGCTCGCGCTGCAGCGCTACGGCGACTATTTCTGGCGTCAGGCCGTAGCCGTATTCGAAACGGTTGGGCACCAGGTAATCGACATGGGCCGCACCGAGCAAGCGCAGGCCCAGGGTGCCCACCGTACTGGCAGTGGCGCCATCGGCGTCGAAGTCGCCGACGATCAGGATGCGCTGGCGTTGCTCCAAGGCCGTCACCAGCAGGTCTACCGCGGCGTCGATGCCCTTGAGCTGCTGATAAGGGATCAACCGCGCCAGGCTCTTGTCCAGCTCAGCCTCCGAGCGCACCCCGCGCGCGGCGTAGAGGCGGGTCAACAGCGGTGGCAAGTCACCGAGAAACGGCAGGACAGCAGGCAAAGGGCGGGGATCGATACGCATGGGACGCTGGGAAATTCTCTGTAGGGGAAATATTAGCGGCAAGCTACAAGCGCTAGCTCAACCGCGCTCGCCGATCAGCCATTGCAGTTGCACTTCATGCTGGCCACGATCATCGGTGACGAAGATCGTGCCTTCACTGATCATCACGTCCCACTTGATCACGCGGGGCATGTCCTTGGCCAGGGTCTCGAGGACTTCCTGCGGCACGGCGGCGATGTGGACGTTCTTCAGGGTTTTCGCCACCGGAATCACCTTGCCTTCCCACACGCGCAGGCTGCCGTAAGCCAGCAGACTGGTACGCTCGGCACGACGCGAGCACCAGGTCAGGCGGTCGGCATCGGGCTGGCCGACTTCGATCCAGTGCAAAACCCGATCATCCAGACTTTTTTCCCACAGGGCTGGCTCGTCTACATCTGACAGACCACGGCCAAACGACAGCTGCTCGCTGTACCAAAGGGCGTAGGCCAGCAGACGCACGGTCATGCGCTCTTCGGTTTCCGAAGGGTGGCGGGCAATGGTCTGTTTGACGCTCTCGTACACCGAGCGATCGAGGTCGGTGAGGTTGAGTTCGAACTTGTAGGTCGTGGACGGCTGGGCCATGAACGGGCTTCTAGAGACAGGGAAAGGCGGGCAGTCTAACCGATGGTAGGGCTATTCAACGAATCCTGCGCTGCATCATCCTTATCCCTGCGCGACTCGCCTATGTTAAAAGGCATTACACCACTGTGCTGCGTATGAAAGGTTCCTCATGTCGTTTAACGCCAAACCGCTTGCCGGCCTGAAAGTCATCGAACTCGGCACCCTGATCGCCGGCCCGTTCGCTTCACGCATCTGCGCCGAATTCGGCGCCGAAGTGATCAAGGTCGAATCCCCGGACGGCGGCGACCCGCTGCGCAAATGGCGCAAGCTGTACGAAGGCACCTCGCTGTGGTGGTTCGTGCAGGCGCGCAACAAAAAATCACTGACGCTGAACCTCAAGCACCCCGACGGCCTGGCCATCCTCAAGCAGTTGCTGGCGGACGCCGACATCCTGATCGAGAACTTCCGCCCCGGCGTCCTGGAAAAGCTCGGCCTGAGCTGGGACACCCTGCACGCGCTGAACCCCAAGCTGGTGATGGTGCGCCTCTCGGGCTTTGGCCAGACCGGCCCGATGAAAGACCAGCCGGGGTTTGGCGCGGTCGGCGAATCGATGGGCGGGCTGCGTTACATCACCGGTTTTGAAGACCGCCCGCCGGTACGCACCGGGATTTCCATCGGTGACTCCATTGCCGCCCTGTGGGCGGTGATCGGCGCGCTGATGGCGTTGCGTCACCGCGAGGTCAACGGCGGGCTGGGCCAGGTGGTGGATGTGGCACTGTATGAGGCCATCTTCGCCATGATGGAAAGCATGATCCCGGAGTTCGATGTGTTCGGGTTCATCCGCGAACGCACCGGCAACATCATGCCCGGCATCACACCGTCCTCGATCCACACCAGCGCGGACGGCAAGCATGTGCAGATCGGCGCCAACGGCGATGCGATCTTCAAGCGCTTCATGTCCGCCATCGGCCGTGAGGATCTGGCCAACGACCCGCAATTGGCCAGCAATGACGGGCGTGACGAGCGCCGCGACGAGCTGTATGGCGTGATTGATCGCTGGGTCAATTCGCTGCCGCTGGAACAGGTGGTCGAGCAGCTCAACAAGGCCGAGGTGCCGGCCAGCCGCATCTATAGCGCCGAAGACATGCTCGGGGACCCGCAATTCCTGGCGCGGGAAATGTTCCTCAAGGCGCAACTGCCCGACGGCAAGGACTTCAAGATGCCAGGCATCGTGCCCAAGCTCTCCGACACCCCTGGCAGTTGCGAGTGGGTGGGGCCGCAACTGGGCGAACACAACAGCGTGGTACTCGGTGAGCTGGGCTATGACGCGGCGGCCATCATCCGCTTACGTGAGCAAGGGGCGATCTGATGGCGCGTTCAAGATAATGACTCGCCGCTGGCTATTGCACCTGTGCGCGCCCTTGCTGGCGCTATTGCCGCTACCTACCCAGGCGGCGCAGACCTTGATCTGGCTGGTTCGCGACCTGCCGCCGCTGACGATCTTCGAAGGCCCGCAAAAAGGCCAGGGCGCCATCGACGAATTGTTGCCGATGCTGATGGAGCACCTGCCGGAGTATCAGCACCAGGTCCAGCACGTCAACCGTGCGCGGGGCATGCAGATGCTCCAGGCGCCCTCCCTCACCTGCGACCCTACCCTGCTGTGGACGCCGGAGCGGACCCAATGGATTGTGTATTCCGGCCAGGCGTTTCCCGTGGTGAGCAATGGCGTGGTCGTCCGCCAGCAAAACCGTGAAGTCCTGGCGCCCTTTATCGTGCAAGGCAAGGTCGACCTGGACGCGATGCTACGGGACAAGAGCACACGCCTGGGCATCATCGCCGAGCGCAGCTACGGGCCATTCATCGACGGCATGCTGCAGCAAGGCGACACGCACAATCGAGTGATGCACTACGGCACCGACGCCTTGGGCAGCCTGCTGCAAATGCAGCGCCTGGGACGCCTGGAAGGCGTACTGGGTTACTGGACCGAAATTCGCTATCACGCATTGCGGCAAGGCATCGATCCCGAAGGGCTGGCGTTCTATCCGATTGCCGGCACCGCGCCCTATCAGCACATCCATATCGGTTGTTCGGATACGCCCGAGGGGCGCGAGGTCATGGCGCGTATCAACCAGTTGCTGGGCAACCTGCCGCAGGCGCAGTTGCTGCGTTCCTACGCGTCATGGCTCGACCCGGCCCTGCGCGAGCAATACCTGCTGGACCATTCGCGATTCTATGAAGAAGTGCCCACCCCGTGATAAATCGCGGGCAAAAAGAAACCCCGAAGAGTGGGGAGACACTTCGGGGTTAAACGTGGCCTACAAAGACCAGTACAGCAAGTCACAAACACCGGAGCACAATGTCTGCTCTTGCTGTTACTAAATCTGACCGGCCACGCCGTAGGAAGTTTCCGCGGATAAACAATTCTTCATGCGAGGGCGCTGCTGCGGGTCTGGGCCGCATTGCGCAAGGCAGCGATGACCGAGGGCTCCAGGCGCCCTTCGGCGATTTTCAGATCGCGCAGCAAGCAATCCACGACATCCACCAGGACGCGCTTGTCGGTCAGTTGCGCCCGGTCGACTTCACGCTCGACCACGATGGCACCAGCAGGGTTCTTTACGGTTACCAGGCACTCGCCCTGCACACCAGCGGTGGTCAGCGTAACCTGATAAGGGCTCAGCGCTTCTTCGAGCAATAGGCTGATACTTTCCATTTCGATCACCACTCAATAGTTCGGGAACAATCGTTTCAATGGGGGTTGCCTCTCTCCTAAGTGACTGTTTGTAACGTAGGAAAGTTCGCTTTTTCGTGTTTATGGAGCCGTCAGGGAGTGACTTGATCCAGCATGCGCTTGCAACATGACAACGAAAAAACGGCCGCACATAACTGCTTACGCAATGGGCGGCCGTTTCGGGGTTCGCCCTGCAACGCGGCGGAGGGTGAACCCTATATTTGGTAAGCGCTGATCACGCTGTCACGCAGCTAGAAGTGCATGTCAAAGGCCCTTATTGCTAAGGATGAACATGATGGTGGAACACAACGAACAACAAGCGTCGATGGAGAAGATGCATGCTGACGTATCTCGCATCTATGCCGAGATTTCACGCATGCATGCCGAGCGAGGCAAGCTCAACGCAGAGTCCTTGAAGATAACCTGTGAGACTTTCTGGTACCCCGTGGGTATCGCCACGGGTTTCTACGCCGCTGTCGGCACCGTGATTGTCGTGGCGCAGAAACTACTCTCATAACGCTCAGCAACCCGGGCCTGCCTGAAACGAAAAACGCCGCTGACCCACGGAAGGGAAAGCGGCGTTTTTGTCTGCGCCAGGGCGCCGGCAGTTTGCCTTACAGCGGCTTACCGCGATTGCCATGCTGGCTGACAAACGCCTGCATCGCCTTCAGGTCATTCGGCAGCACGGTGCAACGCTCTTCACGCTCGAACAGGTCGGACAGATGCTCCGGCAACTCCAGCGCCTTGCCAACGCCGGCCTTCTCCACCGCTTCCGGGAATTTGACCGGGTGCGCGGTGCCGAGGATCACCATCGGGATATCCAGGCTGCGACGGCATTCGCGTGCAGCCCTCACGCCGATAGCGGTGTGCGGGTCGAGCAGTTCGCCGGTCTGGGCATAGACTTCTGCGATGGTTTCGCAGGTCTGTGCATCGTCCACGGCCAGGGAGTCGAACAGCTTGCGGGTTTCGGTCCAGCGCTCTTCATCGACACTGAAACCGCCACCGCTTTTGAAGGTGTCCATCAAGCCGGCAATCGCCGCACCGTTGCGGCCGTGCATGTCGAACAGCAGGCGTTCGAAGTTCGACGACACCATGATGTCCATCGACGGCGACAAGGTGGCGTGCAGGGTTTCCTTGACGTACTGGTTGCCGCTCATGAAGCGGTGCAGGATGTCGTTGCGGTTGGTGGCGACGATCAACTGATTGATCGGCAGGCCCATGTTGCGCGCCAGGTAGCCGGCGAAGATGTCGCCGAAGTTGCCGGTCGGCACCGAGAACGACACCGAACGCGCCGGCCCGCCCAGCTGCAGCGCGGCGTGGAAGTAGTAGACGATCTGGGCCATGATCCGCGCCCAGTTGATCGAGTTCACCGCAACCAGGCGCGTGCCCTTGAGGAAGCTCTGGTCAGCGAAGCTGTTCTTGACCATTTCCTGGCAGTCGTCGAAGTTGCCTTCGATAGCGATGTTGTGGATGTTTTCACCGAAGATGGTGGTCATCTGCCGACGCTGTACTTCCGACACGCGCTTGTGCGGGTGCAGGATGAAGATGTCGACGTTTTCGCAGTGCTTGCAGCCTTCGATGGCCGCCGAGCCGGTATCACCGGAAGTGGCGCCGATGATCACCACGCGCTCGCCGCGCTTCTCCAGCACGTAATCGAGCAGGCGCCCCAGCAGTTGCAGAGCGAAGTCCTTGAACGCCAGGGTCGGGCCATGGAACAGCTCCAAAACCCACTCATTGCCATTCAGTTGGCGCAGAGGCGCGATGGCGTTGTGGGAAAACACGCCGTAGGTCTCTTCCAGGATCTTTTTGAAATCCGCATCCGGAATGCTGCCGGTGACGAACGGGCGCATCACCCGGAACGCCAGTTCGTGATACGGCAGGCCGGCCCAGGAAGCGATTTCTTCCTGGGTGAAGCGTGGCAGGTTTTCCGGCACGTACAGGCCGCCGTCGGTGGCAAGGCCTGCCAACAGGACGTCTTCGAAATTCAGGGCCGGTGCCTGGCCGCGGGTGCTGATGTAACGCATGACTGGCTCCTCTAAAACATTCTCGAACAGGGGCCGCCGATCACACGGGGCCCCTGGAACAAATCGGTTAGTTCAGGTGTTCGACGCGAATCCGTACCACCGGGCCCACTACGCCTTGCAAGGCTTCCAGGGCTTTGATGGCATCGTTGATGTGCTGCTCGAGCACGCGGTGAGTCAGCAGGATCATCGGCACCTGGCCGTTCTGCTCCTCGACTTCCTTCTGCATGATCGACTCGATGTTGATGCCACGTTCCGACAGGATGCTGGCAACCTGGGCCAGTACGCCCGGATGATCCTTGGCCTGGATGCGCAGGTAGTAGGCGCTTTCGCACGCCTCGATCGGCAGGATCGGGTGGGCCGACAGCGAATCCGGCTGGAAGGCCAGGTGCGGCACGCGGTTTTCCGGGTCGCTGGTCATGGCGCGAACCACGTCCACCAAGTCGGCGATCACCGACGAAGCGGTCGGTTCCATACCGGCGCCGGCACCGTAGAACAGGGTCGAACCGGCGGCGTCACCGTTGACCATCACGGCGTTCATCACGCCATTGACGTTGGCGATCAGGCGGTCGGCCGGGATCAGCGTCGGGTGTACGCGCAACTCGATACCGGCCGCGGTGCAGCGCGCCACGCCCAGGTGCTTGATGCGATAGCCCAGGGCTTCGGCGTAATTCACGTCGGCAGTGGTCAGCTGGGTGATGCCTTCGGTGTAGGCCTTGTCGAACTGCAGCGGGATGCCAAAGGCAATGGACGCAAGGATGGTCAGTTTGTGCGCCGCGTCGATGCCTTCAACGTCGAAGGTCGGGTCGGCTTCGGCGTAACCCAGGGCCTGGGCTTCGGCCAGCACGTCTTCGAAGGTGCGGCCCTTCTCGCGCATTTCGGTGAGGATGAAGTTACCGGTGCCATTGATGATGCCGGCCACCCAGTTGATGCGGTTGGCGGACAGGCCTTCACGGATCGCCTTGATCACCGGGATACCACCGGCCACCGCGGCTTCGAACGCGACGATCACGCCCTTCTCACGCGCCTTGGCGAAGATCTCGTTGCCGTGGACGGCGATCAGCGCCTTGTTGGCGGTGACCACGTGCTTGCCGTTTTCGATCGCCTTGAGCACCAGCTCGCGGGCAATGGTATAGCCGCCCACCAGCTCGATGACGATATCGATTTCTGGGTTGGTCGCCACGGCGAAGACATCGTTGGTAATCGCAATACCGGTCGTTTCGAACTGAGGCTTTGGCGAACGCGTGGCAATTTGCGCCACTTCAATCCCGCGCCCTGCACGGCGGGAAATTTCTTCAGCATTACGCTGAAGTACGTTGAAGGTGCCGCCACCGACGGTCCCTAACCCACAGATGCCTACTTTGACCGGTTTCACTGAAGAACTCCCCATGAAACGGCCGACGCAAGGTCGGCCGTGGAAAACAGCCGCACAACCGCGGCTTTCAATTAATGGCCCATCGACTTATCGAAGGGCCATGATCGTCAAAGGTTCGACGATGCTGGTTTATTTGGCACTCAGCGCCAGTTTGGCAACTTGCGGTGCCGGCTGATAGCCCGGAATCACCTGGCCGTCAGCCAAAACGATGGCCGGTGTACCGTTCACACCAATGGACTGGCCCAGGGCGAACTGCTTGGAAACCGGATTGGCGCACTTGGCCGCTTTGATTTCCTTGCCGTCGACCATCTTGTCCATCGCCGCTTTCTTGTCGGCCGAGCACCAGACCGCCTGCAACTGCTCGTCGCCCGGCGAACCGAGGCCCTGACGCGGGAACGCGACATAGCGCACTTCCACACCGAGCTTGTTCAGCGCCGGCACTTCGGCGTGCAGCTTGTGGCAGTACGGGCAGGTGGTGTCGGTGAACACGGTGATGTGCGTCTTGGTCTCGCCGATGGCCGGGTAGACCACGGTTTCTGCAACCGGAATGCCGTTGATCAGCTTGGACACGCCCAGGCGCTCGGCTTTCTCGGTCAGGTTGACCGGCTTACCGTCCTTCAACTGGAACAGGTAGCCCTGGACAATGTACTGGCCGTCGGCACTGGCATACAACACGCGGCTGCCCTTGAGCTTGACTTCGTACAGACCGGCCATCGGGCTGGCACTGATGCTTTCGATCGGTGTGTCGAGTTGCAGGTTGGCCAGGCTCTTGCGAATAGTCTGCTCGGCAGCGTCATCGGCGACGGCAAAGGTGGAAACCAACGCAATGGCTGCGGCGGCAATAATCTGGGTCAAGCGCATGGGAACTCCTGAAGGCAGATGCAGGGACGGGTGTGTCGAACACCGATCTGGAAACACGGCACTGTAATCACAAGTCACGCCGTCCCCTTTGCTAACCGGCAAAGCCTACCACAGTTGGGCCGCAGGGCAGCCCGTGGCGGGATAATTTGGCGGGTTTCAGCCTCGCGGATGGTGCTTGGCGTGCATATCCTGCAAGCGCGCCCGTGCCACATGGGTGTAGATCTGGGTTGTGGATAAGTCGCTGTGGCCAAGGAGCATTTGCACCACGCGCAAATCCGCGCCGTGGTTGAGCAAATGCGTGGCAAATGCATGGCGCAGGGTATGCGGCGACAGGCTCTTACCGATCCCCGCCACCTTGGCCTGGTGCTTGATGCGATGCCAGAAAGTCTGGCGGGTCATCTGCTCACCGCGCTGGCTGGGGAACAGCACATCGCTGGGGCGCCCACCGAGCAGTTCGCCGCGCGCATCGCGCATGTAGCGCTCGACCCACACAATCGCTTCTTCGCCCATCGGCACCAGCCGCTCCTTGCTGCCCTTGCCCATCACCCGCAGCACGCCCTGGCGCAGGTTGACTTGCTCGAGGGTCAGGCTGATCAGCTCGGTCACCCGCAGGCCGCAGGCGTACAGCACTTCGAGCATGGCACGGTCGCGCTGGCCGATGGCTTCGCTCAAGTCCGGGGCGGCGAGCAAGGCGTCGACATCGGCTTCCGACAAGGATTTGGGCAACGGCCGACCCAATTGCGGCATGTCGACCTGTAACGTCGGGTCGAGGGCAATGAGCTTTTCCCGCAGCAGGTAGCGATAAAAGCCACGCACACCGGAAAGGAAGCGCGCTGTGGAGCGCGGCTTGTAGTTCTGCTCCAGGCGCCAGGCCAGGTGATCGAGGATCAACTCACGGCCGGCATTGATCAGCTCGAGGTTTTTTTCCTGCAGCCAGCCGTTGAACAGCGCCAGATCGCTGCGGTAGGCCTGGCGGGTGTTGTCCGACAGGCCTTTTTCCAGCCAGAGGGCGTCGAGGAAGCGGTCAATCAGAGGGTGGTCGATGGCGGGCATGGGGGCTCAGGCAGATGACGGAGGTGTCTGGTAGATCCTATCGCAGGCAAGTCGGCTCCCACATTGGATTTGTGTCGTGCATCGATTTCATGACCACTAATGATCAAGTGTGCAAGCTGGCCCGCCTGCGATAGGCGCGCCGCCGACCCGGCCCCGTCAATAAATCCCAGGCACAAAAAAAGCAGCCCGCAGGCTGCTTTTTTTCTGCATCGGGAAGCTGGACTTAAGCCAGTTTTTCCTTGATGCGAGCTGCTTTACCGGACAGGTCACGCAGGTAGTACAGCTTGGCTTTACGCACGTCACCGCGACGCTTAACAGCCATGCTGTCGATTTGCGGGCTGTAGGTCTGGAAAGTACGCTCTACGCCAACACCGTTGGAGATTTTACGAACAGTGAAAGCACTGTTCACACCACGGTTACGCTTGGCGATTACCACGCCTTCGAACGCTTGCAGACGCGAACGGTCGCCTTCCTTCACTTTCACCTGAACGACAATGGTGTCGCCCGGGGCAAAGGTAGGGATCTCTTTGGTCATCTGCTCTGCTTCGAGTGCAAGGATGATTTTGTTAGTCATGCTGTGCTCCTAAGGTAAGTCAATGGACCTACCATCGATACGTTGTTAACTATCGTCCCGCGCGAGGATGTATTCCTCGAGCAGCTTCTTCTCTTCTCCAGAAAGCGAGCGGCTTTCCAGAAGATCGGCGCGTCGTTCATAGGTCCGACCAAGGGACTGCTGTAAACGCCAACGCCGGATGTGTGCGTGATTGCCACTTAGCAATACGTCGGGAACACGCTGATCCGCATACACCTCCGGTCGGGTGTAGTGCGGGCAATCCAGCAAACCATCCGTGAAGGAATCTTCCTCCGCGGAGTCCGCATGCCCTAAAGCTCCAGGCAGCAGTCGTGTAACCGCATCTATCAGGACCATCGCCGGCAGCTCACCGCCAGACAGGACATAGTCCCCAATCGACCACTCTTCATCGACATGAGCTTCAATGAAACGCTCGTCAATGCCTTCATAGCGACCGGCAATCAGGATCAGTGCTTCCTCATTCGCCAGTTCGCGTACCGCCGCCTGTTTCAGCTGACGGCCTTGAGGGGACAGGTAAATTACCTTCGCCTTCTCCCCGGCGGCAGCCTTGGCCTGAGCCAACGCGTCTTCCAGGGGCTTGATCTTCATCACCATGCCCGGGCCACCGCCAAATGGGCGATCGTCCACAGTGTGATGTCGATCCGTCGTGTAGTCTCGCGGGTTCCAACAGGTGAGCTGCAAGAGCCCCTGTTTCACCGCCCGACTGGTGATGCCGTACTCGCTGATGGCGGAGAACATCTCGGGAAACAAACTGATCACTTCAATGCGCAAATTAGCCACGCTTAGAAGTCCGCGTCCCATTCCACCTTCATCTCGCCCGCGGCCAGGTCGACGGCCAACACGCATTGCTCGGTATAGGGCAACAGGCGTTCGCGATCATCCAGGCTGCCAGCGCAAGGCTTGACCACCATTACATCATTGGCGCCGGTTTCCAGAAGATGATCGATTTTCCCGAGCAATTGCCCGAGTTGATCAATAACCTTCAGACCTTCCAGCTGGTACCAGTAGTACTCGCCGTCGGTCAATTCAGGGAACAGGTTGCGCGGCACGCAGATCTCATAACCGGCCAGAAGACGAGCTTCTTCACGATCATCAAGACCCTTGAGCTTTGCGACCAGGAACTTATCGTTCCCGCGTCCACTGACCAGCTCGACCTGTTTCACATTCCCCTCGCGCTTGAGCGTCCAGGTTTTGTACTGCAACAGGTTTTCAGTCGGATCAGTAAAGGAATACACCTTCACTTCGCCGCGAACGCCATGAACAGAGTAAATCTTGCCGATAACGATCAAATCATCAGCAACAGCTGGCGTCGCGTTCATATTGCTCAGGCTGCGGCCTTAGCCGAGTCCTTCAACAACTTGGCAACACGCTCGGAAGGCTGTGCACCAACGCTCAGCCAGTAGGCTACGCGCTCTTGGTTCACGGACAGACGAACTTCTTGACCACGAGCAACAGGGTTGAAGAAACCAACCTGTTCCTTGTGCGAACCGTCACGCGGGTTGCGGCTGTCGGTTACGGTCAAGTGGTAAAACGGGCGCTTTTTGGAGCCGCCAAGGGCAAGACGGATTGTTAGCATGTGAACATCGTTCCTGTAGTCGGTGCTGCAAATCTAAATGCACAGCGGGCATAGGTGCCCGAAAGGCCGCATATTCTAAGGAATATCCGGACTTTTGCAAATGTCTTTTTCTGGCGCCTATCAGCGTGCCATTCAGATCTGCTATAGAGCCGTCGGTTAAAACGGCAAGTCAGCTCCCGCCAGACGGCGGGTTTGCTGGAGATCCCACATCCCTGCGGGTCGGAGCAGGAGCATGCTCCCGCTCGAATACTTTACATTTTCGGCATGCCGCCGCCGGGCAACATACCGCCCATGCCGCGCATCATCTTGGCCATTCCGCCCTTGGCGGAGAATTTCTTCATCATCTTCTGCATCTGCTTGTGCTGCTTGATCAAGCGACCGATGTCCTGCACCTGGGTGCCGGAGCCCATGGCGATCCGACGCTTGCGCGAACCGCTGATCAGCTCAGGGTCGCGGCGCTCGGCCGGGGTCATGGAGTTGATGATGGCTTCCATCTGCTTGAACTGCTTCTCTGCCGCGCCCTGGGCATTGCCCATTTGCGCCAGGTTCACACCGCCGATGTTCGGCAGCTTGTCCATCAGGCCGCCGAGGCCGCCCATGTTCTTCATTTGTTGCAACTGATCGCGGAAGTCTTCGAGGTCGAAGCCCTTGCCCTTCTTCAGTTTCTTGGCCAGTTTATCGGCCTTGTCCTTGTCGAGCGTCGCTTCGGCCTGCTCGATCAGGCTGAGCACGTCGCCCATGCCGAGGATACGCGAAGCGATACGTTCAGGGTGGAACGGTTCGAGCGCGTCGCTCTTCTCGCCCATACCGATGAATTTGATCGGCTTGCCGGTGATGGCGCGCACCGACAGCGCGGCACCGCCACGGGCGTCGCCGTCGACCTTGGTCAGGATCACGCCGGTCAGCGGCAGTGCGTCACCAAAGGCCTTGGCGGTGTTGGCCGCATCCTGGCCGGTCATGGCGTCGACCACGAACAGCGTCTCGACCGGGTTGATCGCGGCATGCAGCGCCTTGATCTCGCCCATCATCTCTTCGTCGATGTGCAGGCGACCGGCGGTATCGACGATGACCACGTCGATGAACTTCAGCCTGGCTTCTTTGATCGCCGCGTTGGCGATGTCGACCGGCTTCTGGCTCAGGTCGGACGGGAAGAAGGTCACGCCCACTTCGCCCGCGAGCATTTCCAGCTGCTTGATGGCCGCCGGACGGTATACGTCGGCCGACACCACCATCACGGTTTTTTTCTTGCGCTCTTTAAGGAAGCGCGCCAGCTTGCCGGCGGTGGTGGTCTTACCCGCACCTTGCAGACCGGCCATCAGCACGACGGCCGGCGGCACGGCGCTGAGGTTCAGGTCTTCGTTGGCCGCGCCCATCAGGCTTTCGAGCTCGGCCTGGACGATCTTCACAAAAGCCTGGCCCGGCGTCAGGCTGCGGGACACTTCGGTGCCGACCGCGCGCTCCTTGACCGAGTTGACGAAGTCCTTGACCACAGGCAAGGCCACGTCGGCTTCCAGCAACGCCATGCGTACTTCACGCAGGGTGTCTTTGATATTGTCCTCGGTCAGCTTGGCCTTGCCGGTTACATGGCGCAGCGTCTGCGAGAGACGGTCAGTCAAGTTTTCAAACATGCGCGATCCTTTCAGGCCCTATGGTAGACCGAGGTAATGGCGGCCCAGGCTGTGATAAATCGCTATTAAAAACAGCGCTCGGCGAGCCTGCGGCGTGGGCAGGTCGCGGATTATAGCGAAGACTGCGCCCATGCACACCCGCTGTCTGGCCCTGAAGTCTTTCGTGGAACGCAGGTGTATGCCAAACTCAGCGCCTTTCGGGCTTGCCTAACAGGATTTATGCTCCCTTTGTCACCCAGTTTGCTACCCAGTCTCGCCGCCGCCTTTTTATATGCCGCTGCGACCCTCTACCAAGGCACTCGCCTGGCGCAAGGCGCCAAGGCCGACACTCGCCTGCTGGCAGGCCTTGGCGTGCTCGCCCTGCTCGCCCATGCCGCGAGCCTGTTCACCCACTTGATGACGCCGGTCGGCCTGGGCCTGGATTTTTTCAGCGCCGCCAGCCTGATCGCCGCCGCAGTGATCGCCCTCACGCTGATCGCCTGCGCACGCATCCCGGTGGAAAACCTGCTGGTGCTGCTATTCCCCCTGGGCATGCTGACGGTGCTGCTGGCGCAATTCGCCCCCACCGGCACGGTGCAGGTGATCGACGAAGAGCCGGGCATCCTTGCGCATATCCTGCTGTCGATCCTGGCCTACGGCATGTTCACCATCGCGGTGTTCCAGGCGTTGCTCCTGCTCGTGCAGGACCATCAGCTCAAGCACAAGCATCCGTCGGGCCTGATCAAGAACTTCCCGCCGCTGCAAACCATGGAAAGCCTGCTGTTCAGCTTCCTGTGGGCCGGCTGGACGCTGCTGTCGCTGTCGCTGATCTCTGGCTGGCTGTTCGTCGAGAACCTGTTCGCCCAGCACCTGGTGCATAAAACCCTGCTGGCGTGCCTGGCGTGGGTGGTGTTCAGTGTGCTGCTGTGGGGCCGCAACCGCCTTGGCTGGCGCGGGCACAAGGCGATCCGCTGGACCCTGGCCGGTTTCTGCCTGCTGATGCTGGCCTATTTCGGCAGCAAGCTGGTTCGCGAATACATCCTGCATATCTGACGGGCAGCGATCATGGACAACTTGCCCTTAGGGCCGATGCTCGCGGTAATCGCCTTGCTGATTTTGTGGGCGGCGCTGTTTACCGCCATCGAAGCCGCACAACAGCACCTGCTGGCCCTGCGCCCCGGTACCCGCCAGGGCGACAAAGCCGCCGCCCGCCTGCACTTCCCACGCCACAGCATGATCCTCTGCAACACCCTGTGCCGTGCTGGCGTGGTGATCCTTTGCACCCTGCTGGCGATCTATGCCTGGGCGCAAAACGGCGCGTGGCTGGGCTGGCTGGTCTCTTGCTCGATCCTGCTGGTGCTGGCCGATTACCTGCCGCGCGCCCTGGCCACCCGCCATCCGCAAGCGGTGCTGGGCTTCGGCAATGCCCTGCTGGGCGTGCCGCTGAAAATTATCTACCCCCTCGCCTGGCTGCTCAATGGCATCAGCCTGCTGTTGCTGCGCCCCTTTGCCCGCCCGCCGGGCATGGTGAAAAAAAGCGACGACCCGCAGCCCGACCATGATGACGAACCCGAGCCAGAGGGAGATGAACGTCGCACGCCCGGCATGCCCGGTATCCACGCGCTGGACAACATCACCGTCAACGACATCCTGGTGCCGCGCAGCGAAGTGGACGGCATCAACCTGGACGACTCGCTCGACGCGATCCTCGAGCAACTGCGCAACTCCCAGCGCACCCGCCTGCCGGTGTTCCACAGCGACATCAACCAAGTCGAAGCCGTGCTCAACACCCGGCTGATCCAGCACCTGCTACCGGATGCCAGCCTGACCAAGGAGACCTTGCTCGAGGCCTGCTACGAACCCTACTTCGTCCCGGAAAGCACGCCCCTGCAACTGCAACTGCTGAACTTCCACAAGCAACAGCGGCGCCTGGGCATGGTGGTGGACGAGTATGGCGAAGTGCTGGGCATCGTCACCCTGGAAGACATTCTCGAAGAAATCGTCGGCGAATTCGAAAGCGAACAAAGTGCCGACAACCCGCATATCGAAGCGCAACCGGACGGCCGCTACATCGTCGACGGCACCGCCTCGATCCGCGAATTGAACAAGAGCCTGGCCTGGCACCTGCCCAGCGACGGGCCCAAGACCCTCAACGGCCTGGTGACCGAAGCGCTGGAAACCATTCCCGATTGCGCGGTGTGCCTGAAGATCGGCCGCTACCGCCTGGAAATCCTCGAGACCGAAGACAACCGCGTGAGCAAGGTGCTGATCTGGCACACCAGCCGCGTGCCGGTTGCCACGTAGCCTCGCTGACGGAACACACTGATCCACTGTGTGCAGACGATCAGATTTTCCCCCTTGTTGGATGCGCAACCCCCTTCCTATAATCGGGTCGGCTTACCCAAGCCGCGCCCGACCGCGTGCTATCCGCACGGACCGCGTCCAGGCACTGCCTTGCCCTGTACGACCGGTGTCCGCTCTCATCCCGAGCCGCTCCGCCCACAACCCTGATCCATGGGTGTTCGACCAATAATAATCCGCGTCCAAACGCGCACTGCCCCTCAGGGATACCGCCATGAGCACCACCTATAACGAGGCTGCGACCGCCGCCCCGACCAACTCGACCGCCCGCGTCGCCACCGCCAGCATCGTCGGCACGGCCATCGAGTTCTACGACTTCTATATCTATGCCACTGCGGCCGCGCTGGTGATCGGCCCGGTGTTCTTCCCGCAGACCTCCGGCACGGCGCAGATGCTCGCGTCGTTCCTGACCTTCGGCATCGCGTTCATCGCCCGCCCGCTGGGTTCGGCGCTGTTCGGCCACTTTGGCGACCGTATCGGCCGCAAATCGACGCTGGTGGCTTCGCTGCTGCTGATGGGGGTGTGTACCACGCTGATCGGCTTGCTGCCGGGGTATGACAGCATCGGCGCCTGGGCACCGATTCTGTTGTGCGTGCTGCGTTTCGGCCAAGGCCTGGGGCTGGGCGGGGAATGGGGCGGTGCGGCGCTGCTCGCCACCGAGAACGCGCCGAAGGGCAAACGCGCGTGGTTCGGCATGTTCCCGCAACTCGGTCCTTCGATTGGCTTCCTGGCGGCCAACGGCCTGTTCCTGATCCTGGCCATGAACCTGAACGACGAGCAGTTCCGCAGTTGGGGCTGGCGCATCCCGTTCATCCTCAGCGCGGCGCTGGTGATGGTCGGCCTGTATGCGCGGCTGAAGCTGCATGAAACCCCGGTATTCGCCAGTGCGGTAGCGAAGGAAGCGCCGGTAAAAGTGCCGTTGGTGGAACTGTTCAGCCAGCATTGGCTGCCGGTGCTGCTGGGTGCCGCGTCGATGGTGGTGTGTTATGCGCTGTTCTATATCACCACGGCGTTTTCCCTGAGCTACGGCGTTTCGACCCTGGGCTACAGCCGCGAGACATTCCTCGGTTTGCTGTGTTTTGCCGTGTTGTTCATGGGCCTGGCGACGCCGCTGGCAGCCTTGGCCAGCGATCGATTCGGGCGCAAGCCGGTGCTGATTGTCGGTGCGCTGCTGGCGATTCTGTCGGGTTTCACCATGGAGCCGTTGCTGACCCACGGTTCGACCTGGGCCGTGGCGCTGTTCCTGGCCCTGGAGCTGTTCCTGATGGGTGTGACCTTCGCCCCAATGGGCGCGCTGCTGCCGGAACTGTTCCCGACCCGCGTGCGTTATACCGGCGCTTCGGCGGCGTATAACCTGGGTGGGATCGTCGGCGCGTCGGCGGCACCGTTCTTCGCGACCAAGCTGGTGGCGATGGGCGGGCTGAGTTATGTCGGCGGGTATGTGTCGGCGGCAGCGTTGCTGAGCTTGATTGCGGTGCTGTGCTTGAAAGAGACGCGGGATAACGATTTGAACAAGGTTGCCTGATAGATCGCTATCGGGGGCAAGCCCCCTCCCACATTTTGACCGCATTCCTACAGATTAAACGCGGTTAAGTGTGGGAGGGGGCTTGCCCCCGATAGGCACGACGCGGTTTAGAGCTCTACAACAACCGCCTGAGCCGCACGGGTCGCCTTGGCGCGAGCCGCTTCAATCGACTCATCCCGCGCCAACGCCACGCCCATGCGGCGCTGGCCGTTGACTTCCGGCTTACCGAACAGACGCAACGCCGTGTCCGGCTCGCTCAGGGCCGCGCCGAGGTTGGCGAAAGCGGTCTGGGTCGATTGCCCTTCCACCAGGATCACCGCCGACGCCGAAGGCCCGAACTGACGGATCAATGGGATCGGCAGGCCCAGGATGGCGCGCGCGTGCAGGGCGAACTGCGACAGGTCCTGGGAAATCAAGGTGACCAGGCCGGTGTCATGCGGGCGTGGCGACACTTCGCTGAACCACACCTGATCGCCCTTGATGAACAACTCCACGCCAAACAGGCCGCGGCCGCCCAGGGATTCCGTGACGGCCTTGGCCACGCGCTCGGATTCCGCCAGGGCAATCGGGCTCATGGCCTGAGGCTGCCAGGATTCCTGGTAATCGCCTTTCTCCTGACGGTGGCCGACCGGCGCACAGAAGGTCGTGCCGCCGATGTGGCGCACGGTCAGCAGGGTGATTTCGTAGTCGAAGTCGATAAAGCCTTCGATGATCACCCGGCCCTTGCCGGCACGCCCGCCTTCCTGAGCGTAATCCCAGGCTTTCTGCACGTCGTCGGCACTGCGCAGCAGGCTCTGGCCCTTGCCCGACGAACTCATCACCGGCTTGACCACACACGGGAAGCCCAGGTCTTGCACGGCCTTGCTGTAGTCTTCGAAGGTATCGGCGAAGTGGTACGGCGAGGTCGGCAGGTCCAGCTCTTCGGCGGCCAGGCGCCGGATGCCTTCGCGGTTCATGGTCAGCGACGCGGCGCGCGCGGTCGGGATCACGGTGAAGCCTTCGGCCTCCAGCTCCACCAGGGTGGCGGTGGCGATGGCTTCGATTTCCGGCACGATGAAGTGCGGTTTTTCCGCCTCGATCACCGCACGCAGGGCCGCGCCGTCGAGCATGTTGATCACATGGCTGCGATGAGCCACCTGCATCGCCGGCGCGTTGGCGTAGCGATCCACGGCAATCACTTCAACGCCCAGGCGTTGCAGTTCGATTACCACTTCCTTGCCCAGCTCACCGCAGCCACACAGCAAAACGCGGGTCGCGGTTGGCGACAATGGAGTTCCGATTCGGGTCATCTCAGGTCCTCAGGGGAGCGGATCATGGGGAGAAAGGCCGGCATTTTACATGAACTGCACAGATTGGCTTCAGTTGGCGATGGCACGTTTGCGGATACGCCAGGCCATGATCAGCCAGACCGCGGTGACCCCGGCGAATTTCGACGCCAGCGCGGTGCCCACCACGGCAGGCGTAAGCGCGCCGATCAAGCCGAGAAAGATAAAGGTATCGAGGGGAATGCTCAGCGCCGAACTTATCCACAGGCGATCGTGGAGCGGGCGCTTGGTAATGCTGAACACCAGCCAGTCAATGCACTCGGACACCGCGAACGCAGTGGCGCTGGCCAGCGCGATGGACGGGTCGGAGGTGATATACGACAGCGCCAGCGCCGCCAGCATGGCAAGGATCGCGCCGTGGCCGAAGCGGGTTTGCACCATGTCGCGCAGGATAAACACCAGGCCGCCCCAGGCGGACCAGATCACATCCAGGTGCGGCGCGGTGGAGAAGGCGAAGTTGATCAGCACGACGCTGCTGATGTAGGCGATCAGGAAGAGCATGGGGGGATGGACCTGTGGGTAATGCCGCACAGGGTACACAATTACAGGGATGTCGTCTGGGATGGCGCCATCGGGGGCGAGCCCCCTCCCACATTTTGACCGCGTTCCTACAGTTTAAACGCGGTCGAATGTGGGAGGGGGCTTGCCCCGGTACAGACCGGAGACATCCTTTACGTTTGAAACCGGAG
>NZ_JALJRR010000041.1:0-30225 GCF_024519615.1 Pseudomonas sp. Pse79 | reverse complement strand
CCGCCGACCCTCTGCTTGTAAGGCAGATGCTCTCCCAGCTGAGCTAATCACCCTTTGCTTCGTTGAGGCCGCGAAATTTACGCAGATAGCGGACCTAAGTCAATAGCCTGCTTGAAGTTTTTCTGAAAAAGACAAAATAGTTTCAAGACGGCTACCCACCCTACTCGCTGTAAATCATCTTCTTGCTCATGCCGCCGTCCACCACAAACTCCTGGCCGGTGACAAACCCGGCCTGGCGCGACAGCAGCCATGCCACCAGCGCCGCCACGTCCTCCACCGTGCCAACCCTGCCCGTCGGGTGCTGGGCGTGGTCGGCGTCGGTCAGCGGCTCTGCGCGACGGGCTGCCGGATCACGCGCATCGATCCAGCCAGGGCTGACGGCGTTGACCCGCACTTCCGGGCCAAGGCTCATCGCCAAGGCGTGTGTCAGGGCCAGCACGCCGCCCTTGCTCGCCGCGTAGGCTTCGGTGTCCGGCTCCGACTGCCGAGCCCGGGTCGAGGCCAGGTTGACGATCGCACCGCCATGGGCGCGCAGGTACGGCGCACAGTGCTTGGCCAACAGCATCGGGCCGCTGAGGTTCACCGCCAGCACGCGATTCCAGGAGGCCAGGTCAAGGCTTTCAAGGGTGATATTGCGCGGGTCGGCCACCGCCGCATTGCACACCAATGCGTCCAGGCGCCCGAACTGCCCAAGCACTTCAGCGACGCCCTGGGCGACTTGCTTCTCGTCAGCCACGTCCATGGTGATAAACCAGGCGTTCTCGCCGAGCACCTTGGACACCTTGGAGCCGCGCTCGCGGTCCAGGTCGGCCAACACCACCTGCCAGCCTTCGCTGATCAGCCACGCCGCGATCCCCAGGCCAATGCCCCGGGCAGCGCCCGTCACCAGCGCGACGCGGCCGTTACCGCCCGCAGCCGCTTCCATGGACCACTCGATCACAAGGCCGCCAGCCCACGGGCCAGATCAGCCTGCAAGTCAGCGACGTCTTCAAGCCCCACCGCAACACGGATCAGGCTGTCGCGAATACCCGCCGCTTCCCGCTCCTGCGGCGCCAGGCGGCCGTGGGACGTGGTGCCGGGATGGGTAATGGTAGTCTTGCTGTCACCCAGGTTGGCGGTGATCGAGATCAGGCGTGTCGCGTCGATAAAGCGCCAGGCGCCCTCTTTGCCGCCTTTCACCTCAAAACTCACCACCGCGCCGAAGCCGCGCTGCTGGCGCTGGGCCAATGCGTGCTGCGGATGGCTCTTGAGGCCGGCGTAGTGAACCTTCTCGATACCGTCCTGCTGCTCCAGCCACTCGGCCAGGGCCTGGGCGTTCGCGCAATGGGCTTTCATCCGCAGGCTGAGAGTCTCCAGGCCCTTGAGGAAGATCCACGCATTGAACGGGCTCAGGGTCGGGCCGGCCGTGCGCAGGAAACCCACCACTTCTTTCATCTGCTCGCTACGCCCCGCCACCACACCACCCATGCAACGGCCTTGGCCGTCGATGAACTTGGTCGCCGAATGCACGACAACATCCGCACCCAGCTTCAACGGCTGTTGCAACGCCGGCGTGCAGAAGCAGTTGTCGACCACCAGCATGGCGCCTTTGGCATGCGCGACTTGCGACAGCGCGGCGATGTCTACCAACTCGGCCAGCGGGTTGGACGGCGACTCGACGAACAGCAGCTTGGTATTGGCTTTGATTGCCGCATCCCAGCCGGAAAGATCCGCCAAAGGCACGTAGTCCACTTCAATACCGAAGCGCTTGAAATACTTCTCGAACAGGCTGATGGTCGAACCGAACACGCTGCGTGACACCAGCACATGGTCGCCGGCGCTGCACAAGCTCATGACCACCGCCAGGATCGCCGCCATGCCGGTCGCCGTGGCGACCGCCTGCTCAGCGCCTTCCAGTGCGGCGATACGCTCTTCGAACGCGCGCACGGTCGGGTTGGTGTAACGGGAATAGACGTTGCCCGGCACTTCACCGGCAAAACGCGCAGCGGCGTCGGCAGCGGTGCGGAACACATAGCTGGAGGTGAAGAACATCGGATCACCGTGCTCGCCTTCCGGCGTGCGGTGCTGACCGGCGCGCACAGCCAGGGTATCGAAAGCTACGCCATCGAGGTCGCTGTCCAACCGACCGGCATCCCATTCCTGACTCATGCTGCGACTCCTTACTCAATGCTTTGTTTAAGATACAAAACCGGCCCCTCAGGGCCGGTGTTCACTCAATTGTTGTACAGATCGATGATCGCACTGACCGCCTGGGTCTTGATCTTCGACGAGTCGTTACGCGCCTGCTCGATCTTGTTCAGGTAAGCCTCATCGACATCACCGGTCACGTATTTGCCGTCGAACACCGCGCAGTCGAACTGCTCGATCTTGATCTTGCCACCGCCGACCGCTTCGATCAGGTCGGAAAGGTCCTGATAGATCAGCCAATCGGCGCCGATCAGATCGGCTACGTCCTGGGTCGTGCGGTTGTGGGCGATCAGCTCGTGGGCGCTCGGCATGTCGATGCCGTACACGTTCGGGTAACGCACGGCAGGCGCGGCGGAGCAGAAGTACACATTCTTCGCGCCAGCTTCGCGGGCCATCTGGATGATCTGCTTGCAGGTGGTGCCACGCACGATGGAGTCATCCACCAGCATCACATTCTTACCGCGGAATTCCAGTTCGATGGCGTTGAGCTTCTGACGTACCGACTTCTTGCGCGCCGCCTGGCCAGGCATGATGAACGTGCGGCCGATGTAGCGGTTCTTGACGAAGCCTTCACGGAACTTGACGCCCAAGTGGTTGGCCAGCTCCAGCGCAGCGGTACGGCTGGTGTCCGGGATCGGGATCACCACGTCGATATCGTGCTGAGGGCGCTCGCGCAGGATCTTGTCGGCCAGCTTCTCGCCCATGCGCAGGCGCGCCTTGTACACCGAAACGCCGTCGATGATCGAATCCGGACGCGCCAGGTAGACGTGTTCGAAGATGCACGGGGTGAGTTTCGGCGCAACAGCGCACTGACGGGTGTGCAGCTTGCCATCTTCGGTGATGTACACCGCTTCGCCCGGTGCCAGGTCGCGGATCAGGGTGAAGCCCAGCACGTCCAGGGACACGCTTTCGGAGGCGATCATGTACTCGACGCCTTCATCGGTGTGACGCTGGCCGAACACGATCGGACGGATGCCGTGCGGGTCACGGAAACCGACGATGCCATAACCGGTGACCATCGCCACTACCGCGTAACCACCGACGCAACGGTTATGCACGTCGGTGACGGCGGCAAACACATCTTCTTCGGTCGGCTGCAGCTTGCCGCGCTGGGCCAGCTCGTGAGCGAACACGTTGAGCAGCACTTCCGAGTCAGAGTTGGTGTTGACGTGGCGCAGGTCAGATTCGTAAATCTCCTTGGCCAGTTGTTCAACGTTGGTCAGGTTACCGTTATGCGCCAGGGTGATGCCGTAAGGCGAGTTGACGTAAAACGGTTGAGCTTCGGCCGAGGTCGAGCTACCGGCAGTCGGGTAACGCACATGGCCAATGCCCATGTGCCCGACGAGGCGCTGCATGTGACGCTGATGGAACACGTCACGTACCAGACCATTGTCCTTGCGCAGGAATAACCGGCCGTCGTGGCTGGTCACAATACCGGCAGCGTCCTGGCCGCGGTGCTGGAGGACGGTTAGCGCGTCATACAGCGCCTGATTGACGTTCGACTTACCGACGATACCGACGATGCCACACATGCGACGCAACCCCTACTTAATGAATCTTGACTGAACACTGCTTACTGAGGCGTTTTGGCCGGTAAGAGGTGCTCCTTGAACGGAAGATCAGCGGGTATGCTGATCCCGCTGGCCAGCCACTGACTGCTCCACCCCAAAATGAGGTTCTTGGACCAATCTGCAACCAATAGAAATTTTGGCACGAGTACCGACTCCTGCCACCACGAATCCTGCTGTACTGGCCCCAGGCTCAACAGCCCGACCGCCACGACCACCAGCAACGCGCCACGCGCAGCGCCGAAGGCCATGCCGAGAAATCGATCGGTCCCGGAGAGGCCGGTGACACGTATCAACTCGCCAATAAGATAATTGACCATTGCTCCCACCAGCAGCGTGGCGATGAACATGATGGCGCAGCCCGCGATGACGCGAGCCGAAGGTGTCTCGATGTACCCGCTCAAGTAGACCGACAGCGAACCGCCGAACATCCAGGCGACGACTCCTGCAATGATCCAGGTCAGCAACGACAGTGCTTCTTTTACGAAGCCGCGGCTTAGACTGATCAAAGCGGAGATGGCGACGATTGCGACGATCGCCCAATCAACCCAGGTAAATGGCACGGTGCAGCCTACAGACGGATAAGGCGGCGCATTTTAGCAGAGCGCCGGGCTATCGGTAAGCTGTGATTGCGGGTGCTTTGCAAAACAATAGTTTGTGACGAGTTAAACGCATTTCAAGGCCCACTCGAAACCAAAGTGGAAGGGGGCTGGCTCCCGATGGCGGTGGGTCAGTCAGCACAACCGATACTGATCGACCGCCATCGGGGGCAAGCCCCCTCCCACATTTGACTGCATTCCAAGCTGAAAGCGGCGTGAACTCAGCCGCGTTCAGGCTGGAAACGCACCACAAAACCGTTGAGATTCTGCTGACGCCCCAACAAATCGCGCAGGCGGTCCGCTTCGGCACGCTCGATCAACGGCCCGATAAACACGCGGTTCTTGCCGTCGGCGCTGCGGATGTAAGCGTTGTAGCCCTGACTGCGCAGTTTTTTCTGCAAGGCCTCGGCGCTTTCGCGATTGGCCAGGCTGGCCAACTGGATCGACCAACTGATCGGCAGGCCATTCGGGTCGATGCGGCTCTGACCCACGTCCGGTTTGCCCGGCGCGGCAGGCTGCGGCACGACCGGCTTGGGGGCAGGCGCTGGCGCGGCAGGCTTGGCAGCGACGGCAGGCGCCGGCTTGACCACAGGCACACTCGGCTGCACCGGCATCGAAGGGGCCGGCTGCGCGGCCAATTCCTCATCGGCCGGCACCGGCTCTTCTTCAGGCAATGCCTGCGGCTCAGGCACCACCACCGGCTCAACCTGCACCTGAGGCACGACCGGCGCCTGGGGCGCTGCCGGGGCCTCAACGACCACCTGGCGCTGTTCGTCCTGACGGGAAAACAGCATCGGCAGGAAAATCACCGCCAAGGCCACCAGCACCAGGGCACCGACCATCCGCTGCTTGTATGCGCTATCCAGTAATGCCATGTGCAGCTTCCTCCGTGGAGCGCCGGGCCAACCATTCGAGCGCCTCGGCAACACAATAAAATGACCCGAACAACAGAATCTCATCCTCGGGCGTGGCAACCGCACACTGCGCTTCAAGGGCCGCAGTGACACTTGCATACGACGCCACGCGCGCACCAAGGTTCTGCAAGGCCACCTCAAGCTCGGCGGCCGGACGGCTGCGCGGCGTGTCCAGGGGCGCCACGGCCCAGGCCTGGACATTCCCCAGCAACGGCGTCACTACGCCCTCCAGATCCTTGTCGGCCAGCAAGCCGAACACCGCCAGGCGGCGACCGACCGGCGCTGTACGCGACAGGCGTTGCGCGAGGTATTCGGCGGCGTGGGGGTTGTGCCCCACATCCAGCAGCAGGTTCAGGCGCTTGCCCTGCCAATCGAAGGCTCGGCGATCGAGACGCCCAACGATCCGCGTCGCCAGCAATGTACGAGCAATCTGCGCAGGATTCCACGGCAGATCCAATAGCAGATAGGCTTGCAGGGCGAGCGCGGCGTTTTCCATCGGCAGGTTCAGCAGCGGCAGGTCATGCAACGCCACGAGCTGGCCGCGCGCATCACGCCCGCGCCACTGCCAATGCTCAGCACCGACCTCAAGATTGAACTCACGCCCGCGCAGGAAGAATGGGCAATCCAGCTCCCGCACCCGGTCGAGCAACGTCTGCGGCGGGTCCAGGTCACCGCACAGCGCAGGCTTGCCCTGGCGGAAGATGCCGGCCTTTTCATAGGCCACGGATTCACGGGTATCGCCCAGGTAGTCGACATGGTCGACACCGATGCTGGTGACCAGCGCCAGGTCGGCATCCACCACGTTGACCGTATCCAGGCGCCCGCCCAGGCCCACTTCAAGCACGACCACGTCCAGGCGCGCCCGTTCGAACAGCCAGAACGCCGCCAGAGTGCCCATCTCGAAGTACGTCAGGGAAATCTCACCGCGCCCGGCATCGAGCGCGGCGAAGGCTTCGCAGAGCTGCTCGTCAGTGGCTTCCACACCATTGAGTTGCACCCGCTCGTTGTAGCGCAGCAGGTGCGGCGAGCTGTACACGCCGACCTTCAAGCCTTGGGCCTGCAGCAGCGCTGCGACAAAGGCACAGGTCGAGCCCTTGCCGTTGGTCCCCGTCACCGTGATCACTCGCGGCGCCGGGCGGCCCAACCCGAGGCGGGCCGCTACCTGTTGCGAGCGCTCCAGGCCCATGTCGATGGCGGACGGATGCAACTGCTCAAGGTAGGCGAGCCATTCGCCCAGGGTACGTTGGGTCATAGGTTTGCAGGCACCGGCGGCACGACGATCGGCTCAACCTTCGGCGCGATGTAGACCGGCGTCGGCAGGCCCATCATTTGCGCGAGCAGGCTACCCAGGCGTGGACGCAACTCGCCACGGGCGATGATCATGTCGATCGCACCGTGCTCCAGCAGGAATTCGCTGCGCTGGAAGCCTTCCGGCAGTTTTTCGCGAACGGTCTGCTCGATCACACGCGGGCCGGCAAAGCCGATCAGGGCCTTGGGCTCGCCGACGATCACGTCGCCCAGCATCGCCAGGCTGGCGGAAACACCGCCGTACACCGGATCGGTCAGCACGGAGATGAACGGAATGCCCTCTTCCCGCAGACGCGCCAGCACCGCGGAGGTCTTGGCCATTTGCATCAGGGAGATCAGGGCTTCCTGCATGCGCGCACCACCGGAGGCTGCGAAGCAGATCATCGGGCAGCGGTTTTCCAGGGCGTAGTTGGCGGCGCGCACGAAACGCTCGCCGACGATGGCACCCATGGAACCGCCCATGAAGGAGAACTCAAACGCCGACACCACGACCGGCATGCCCAGCAGCTTGCCGCTGACCGAAATCAGCGCGTCTTTCTCACCGGTCTGCTTCTGTGCAGCGGTCAGGCGGTCCTTGTACTTCTTGCCGTCACGGAACTTGAGGCGGTCAACCGGCTCCAGGTCCGCGCCCAGCTCGTTACGGCCGTCGGCGTCGAGGAAAATGTCGATGCGCGCGCGAGCGCCGATACGCATGTGGTGGTTGCACTTAGGGCAAACGTCCAGGGTCTTTTCCAGCTCCGGGCGGTACAACACCGCGTCGCAGGATGGGCATTTGTGCCACAGACCTTCAGGAACCGAGCTTTTTTTCACCTCGGAACGCATGATCGAAGGGATCAGTTTGTCTACTAACCAGTTGCTCATGCTTTCTTTCTCCAGTACCGGTGGCTTGAACACAGCCCCGCGTATGCCCTTGAGCTAAATTCATATGTGGCGATGACACATGCAGGACGGGGTCAGACGTTCGACCAGCCATTTCCCGCATGTTTCCTCAGCCTTCCAGACAACCTGCCCGTGCAGGGTTGCCACTTCATTTCCGGGCCTCCCGCAGGTGGCACCGGGCTGTTTTACACAGTGGTAGTTATGGACGGCGGCAGACTGCCAGCCGTCACATCACGCCATCGCTGTTGCGCACAGCCTGCATGAATGCGCGAATCTTGCCGTGGTCCTTGATGCCCTTGCCCTGCTCTACCCCACCGCTGACATCCACGGCATACGGCCGGACCTGCTCGATCGCCGCCGCGACATTGGCGGGGGTAAGCCCGCCGGCCAGGATGATCGGTTTGCTCAACCCCTCGGGGATCAGCGACCAATCGAAGGCTTCGCCGGTGCCGCCGGGTACGCCTTCGACGTAGGTGTCCAGCAGTATCCCGCGCGCGCCGGTGTAGGCCGCGCAAGCGCCGGCGATATTATCCCCGGCTTTGACTCTCAACGCCTTGATATACGGACGCTGGTAGCTTTCGCATTCGTCAGGGCTTTCATCGCCGTGAAACTGCAACATGTCCAGTTGCACGGCATCCAGGGTTTCGTTGAGTTCGCAGCGGCTGGCATTGACGAACAAGCCCACGGTGGTCACGAACGGCGGCAGTGCGGCGATGATCGCCCGCGCCTGCAGCACATTCACCGCCCGCGGGCTCTTGGCATAAAACACGAAACCGATGGCATCCGCCCCCGCTTCGACTGCCGCCAGCGCGTCTTCTATGCGGGTAATCCCACAAATCTTGCTGCGAACGGCTGACATGTCGTGGAAACCTCAGGGGTTGAACCGAGAAAGTCCCGGATGGTAACAAAAGCTTTTCCGGGCGTCAGCCGCCAAGTTCGCTGAAACCTGTGAGGAAGTGTGGCCCGATGAAGCGCTGCGGCAGCTCGAACTCGTCGCGGTACTCCACTTCCACCAGATACAGGCCAAACGGATGCGCCGTGACGCCGCCGGTCCGCCGAATACGGCTTTCCAGTACTTCCCTGGCCCACTCCACCGGGCGCTCGCCGGTGCCGATAGTCATCAACACACCGGCAATGTTGCGCACCATATGGTGCAGGAACGCTCCGGCGCGGATATCCAGCACGATCATCTTGCCGTGACGCGTCACCCGCAAGTGATGGACTTCCTTGATCGGTGACTTGGCCTGGCACTGGCCGGCACGAAACGCGCTGAAATCATGGACGCCAACCAGATGCTGCGCGGCTTCGGCCATGCGCTCGGCATCCAGCGGGCGGTGGTTCCAGGTGATTTCTTCGTTGAGGTGCGCCGGGCGGATCTGATCGTTGTAGATCACATAGCGGTAACGCCGGGCGATCGCCTTGAAGCGCGCATGAAAGTGCGCCGGCATGACCTTGGCCCAACTGACACTGACGTCATGGGGCAAATTGATATTAGCGCCCATCACCCACGCTTTCATCGAGCGCTCGGCCTGGGTGTCGAAGTGAACCACCTGGCCGCAGGCGTGGACGCCGGCGTCGGTACGCCCGGCGCACATCAGCGATACCGGCGAGTCGGCGACTCTGGACAGGGCCTTTTCCAGGGTTTCCTGCACCGTCAGCACGCCGGACGCCTGGCGCTGCCAGCCGCAATAGCGCGAACCTTTGTATTCCACGCCCAGGGCGATGCGGTAAAAGCCTGCAGCCGCCATTTCGGCAGCCGGGTTATCTATATTTGCCAAGAACTGAGAGCCTGATGAGTTGCGCAAAGGCGGGCATTATAAGGCGCTGCGCCCCAGACGCCATGTGTTTGGTACCGGCAATGCAAAACGGCGGCCCGAAGGCCGCCGTCTGGGTCACCCCGTGGCGATTACACCAGTCGGCCAAGCATTTCCTTGGCTTCGCCGCGCTGGGTTTCATCGCCCTCGGTCAGCACTTCGGAAAGAATATCCCGCGCGCCATCCGTATCGCCCATGTCGATATAGGCCTGGGCCAAATCCAGCTTGGTTGCGACCTCATCGGTGCCGGAGAGGAAGTCGACCTCCGGTTCGTCATCGCCCAGCGCCGCGTCTTCGGCGGTGAAGGACGGCTCGATCGGCGGGTTTTCCAGGCTCTGGGACAGACGATCGAGCTCGGCGTTGACGTCATCCAGTTCCGAGGCGAACGCATCGGGTTTGGCCGCCGGGGCGTCCGGCTCGTCAGCCAGGGACAGGTCGAAGTCTTCCGGCAGGTCGAGGTCGTCCAGGGCGGCCGGGGTCAGGGTCGGCGGCTCGACCGGCGACACGTCCTTCATCTGATCTTCAAGCCCCGAAAGGAAGTCGTCATCGGACTGGGACGCCGGCGGGTCCAGTTGCAGGTCGAGGTCAAAGTCCGACAGATCTTCCGGGCTTGGCTTGGCATCGGTCTGTTGCTGCAGCAGCGCTTCGAAGGTCTGCTGATCGGTCTTGTCCAACGCCGCTGGCGAAGCCGCCTCCAGCTCGTCCAGACTCAGATCGAAATCAGTATCGAACGGCTCCGCTTCTGCCGTCGCTTGCGGCGCGGCGGCCGGCTTGTCTTCCAGCAGATCCTTGACGTATTGAGCGTCCATCGCGGCGGCGGCCACGGCGGCACTCACTCCCGCCGCCAACACGGCCATGGCCGGGAAGCGCGACTTGAGCTGCTCGACCTGGGCATGGTTTTCACCATTGGCTACCAACTGACGCTCCTGGACGACAAAACCGTCCTTGTCGTTCTGCAGGCCGTAGACTTCCATCAGTTTCAAGCGCAGGTCGCTGCGCTTGGGTTCGTACTTGATGGCTTGTTCCAGCACATCGGCCGCCTGGTTCAAGTGACCGCGGTCGATATGGGATTGGGCCTGGACCAGCGCATCATTGGTGTTTTCCGGCGCTACGGCGCCAGCCAGTGGCGCAAGCACCGAGGCCGCGCTTGGTGCCGCTGCCGGCGCGACCACAGGTGCCGGCGCAGGCGCAGGCGCGGCGGTCAACGTCACGTTCGGTGCCGGTACTTCCAGGCCAGCGAAGCTGTCCGGTGGCAGATCAAGGTCGATGTTCGAAGCGAATTCCGGCTCTTCGGACAGGGCCCGCGCCATGCGCAGGTGCTTTTCTTCTGCGCGACGGGCATTGCGATGACGCGCCCACAGCAACAGGAGCACCAACGCCACCAGGCCGGCTGCGCCGCCGATGACGCCAAGCACAATCGGGTTGGTCAGCAGTTCGTTGAATTTGTCTTCGCTGGTCGCAGGCACGGCGTCGGGCTTGATCGGCTCGGCCACCGGGGCCGCGGTGGCGGCCGGCTCAGCGGGCGCGACTGCAGCGGCCGGCGGCTCACCTGCCAACTGCGCGGGCATGACCGCAGTCGCCGGGGTTGCCGGGGCGCCTTTTTCAGCCTGCAACCTGGCCAGTTGATCGTTTTTCAGCTGGATCAGCTTTTGCAGCTTGTCCAATTGGCTCTGTAGGTCTGCGGCGCGGCTTTTCAGTTCTTCGTTGTCACGGCGGGTGGTGTCGAGCTGTTCCCGGGCCATCGCCAGCTTGTCGCTCAGGGCCTGGCCATCACCCGCCTTGCCCTTCGCGCCCTTCTTGGCGGAGTCGGCCGAAACCAGACTCAAGTTGTCCTTGGCGTTGGTGCTCGCCGGCGCATTGCCAGCCTGGGTGCGCTTGGTGGCGTCCAGTTGTTGCTTACCGGCCGTCTGATGGGGCGCGGCACGGCGGCCCTGGCGCCAGGCGACGTTCTGCGCGGTCACTTCGGCAATGGCCTTGGACTGCGGTAACGCCGTGCTTTGTACGGTATCCGGCAGGCGCAGCACGTGGCCGGTTTTCAGACGGTTGATGTTGCCGCCGATAAAAGCGTCAGGGTTGAGTGCCTGGATCGCCAGCATGGTCTGCTGCACCGAAGCGCCATTACGGTGCTTCTCGGCGATTTCCCATAGCGTGTCACGGGCCGTGGTGGTGTGCTGGGCCGGCACGCTCAACGCGGGCGCGCTCAAACGCGGCGTGGCTGCGCTGTTGGTCGGCGTCGACTGGTCGAACTTGGCCGGGTCGAGCAGCACGCTGTAGTCACGCATCAAGCGGCCATTGGGCCATTGCACTTGCAGCAGGAACCGCACGTAGGCATCAGGCAACGGCTTGCTGGACGTGACACGCACCACACTGCGCCCGGCCGGGTTGATCACCGGGGTGAACGTCAGGTCATTGAGGAACGCCTGGCGATCGACGCCGGCATCGACAAACGCCTGGGACGACGCCAGGCTCGGGGTGATCTCGGAGGCCGTGAGGCCGCCGACGTCGAGCAATTCGATTTCCACCGACAACGGCTGGTTCAACTTCGACTTGAGGGTCATCTCCCCCAGCTGCAGCGCCTGCGCCATACCGGAGGACAGCGCCGAGGCGGCCGCTATTGCTAACACCAGTTTGCGAACTTGAACCATAGCCTCATCCTTTGTTTGAACACTCCCCGGCCTGCGAGAAGGTTGGTAACCGTTGCCATAAGGCACGGCGAGCCGATAGGTCACCGACACGCAACTGTTCCTGCTTGGGGCCAAGCATAGCGCCTGGTTAGAATCAATCTACAAATTGCCGCCAAGTATCTTTTACACAAGGCCTTTTATCAACAACTGCGCCAGCTGCACCGCATTCAGTGCGGCGCCTTTACGCACATTATCTGACGTCAACCACAGATTTAGTTCCGCCGGATCGTCCACCCCCGCACGCACTCGTCCGACGTAGACTACATCCTGGCCGACGGCATCACCCACGGCTGTCGGGTAATCCCCCTCCTCCACCCGCTCGATACCCGCTGCGGCGTCGAGCGCACGGTTGACGGCGGCAAGGTCGACCGGCGAACCCAATTGCAATGACACAGTCAAGCTATCGCCAAAAAACACCGGGGCTTGAACGCAAGTCGCAGAAATCTTTAGTAAAGGAGTTTCCAGCACCGCGCGCAGTTCGTGTACGAGACGTTTCTCCAGCGCTGTATGACCTTGGGCGTCCGGCGTGCCGACTTGTGCCAACAGGTTGAATGCCATCTGCCGATCAAAGAATTTGGGCTCCAGCGGGCGCACATTCAGCAACTCGGCGGTTTGGCGCGCCAGCTCGCTGACTGCTTCACGGCCCTGGGCAGACACCGCCAGATTGGCGGTAACGCTGACACGCTGGATATCCAGAATCCCACGCAGCGGCGCCAGCACCACCGCGAGGTTGGTCGCGGATGGGCTCGGGCTGCCGAGCTGGAACGGCTTTTTCAAGCCCTCCAGCACATGGGCATTGGCTTCCGGTACCACCTGAGGCGCTTGCGCGGCCGGCAATGCGCCCGACAAATCGATCACCGAACAGCCGGCCGCCGTGGCGCGTGGGGCGAAGCTCAGGGTCACCGCCGGGCCGGCGGCGAAAAACGCCAGCTGCGCCTTGCTGAAGTCAAACTCATCGACTTCCCGCACGCGCACGTTCTTGCCACGGAACGGCACCGACGCGCCCGCGGAGTTGCTGCCCGCCAGCAGGTACAGGGTGCCCACCGGGAAAGCCAGCTCTTCGAGGATCTGCACCAGGGTTTCACCGACGGTGCCGGTGGCGCCGATCACGGCGATATCAAAGGTCTGGGTCATGGGAGCTGCCTCGGGCATTGCGGGGGGAGCGGCACTTTACCGGGTGGTGGGGGGTGAGGCAATTGGGCTGGGCCTTGCGGTGCGACGATTCGACTTGCTCCCGATGCCTTCCTGAAAGCCAACAAAAAACCCGCGCCTGTCACCAGTCGCGGGTTTTTCTTAGTGCCTCAGGCGATCAACGCTCCAGCAGAATCCGCAGCATGCGCCGCAGCGGTTCGGCCGCGCCCCACAGCAACTGGTCGCCGACGGTGAACGCGCCCAGGTACTGGGTGCCCATGTTCAGCTTGCGCAGACGCCCCACCGGAACATTCAGGGTGCCGGTAACCTTGGTCGGGCTCAGCTCCTGCATGCTGATTTCGCGGCTGTTCGGCACCAGCTTGACCCAAGGGTTGTGCTGGCTGATCAGCCCTTCGATATCGGCGATCGGCACGTCTTTGTTCAGCTTGATGGTCAGCGCCTGGCTGTGGCAGCGCATGGCGCCGATACGCACGCAGATGCCGTCCACCGGGATCGGGCTCTTGAAGCGACCGAGGATCTTGTTGGTCTCGGCCTGGGCCTTCCACTCTTCACGGCTCTGCCCGTTCGGCAGTTCCTTGTCGATCCACGGGATCAGGCTACCGGCCAACGGCACGCCGAAGTTCTCGGTCGGGTAAGCGTCGCTGCGCATGGCTTCGGCCACACGGCGGTCGATGTCGAGGATCGCGCTGGCCGGGTCGGCCAGTTGATCGGCGACCGCCGCGTGGGTCGCGCCCATCTGCTTGATCAGTTCGCGCATGTTCTGCGCGCCGGCGCCGGACGCCGCCTGATAAGTCATGGCGCTCATCCACTCGACCAGGCCGGCTTCGAACAAGCCGCCCAGGCCCATCAGCATCAGGCTGACGGTGCAGTTGCCGCCGATATAGTTCTTGGTGCCAGCGTCGAGTTGCTGGTCGATGACCTTGCGGTTGACCGGGTCGAGCACGATCACCGCATCGTCCTGCATGCGCAGGCTGGACGCAGCATCGATCCAGTAACCCTGCCAGCCGGCTTCGCGCAGCTTGGGGAACACTTCGCTGGTGTAGTCGCCGCCCTGGCAGGTCAGAATCACATCGAGGGTTTTCAGCTCTTCAATGCTGTAGGCGTCCTTGAGCGGCGCAATATCCTTGCCCACGGACGGCCCTTGGCCACCCACGTTCGAAGTGGTGAAAAACACCGGCTCAATAAGATCGAAATCCTGCTCTTCCAGCATCCGCTGCATGAGCACGGAACCGACCATACCGCGCCAACCGATCAGACCTACACGTTTCATCGCAACTACACCTTGTTAAAAAGTGGGCCGACTTGCAGCAACAACTGCAAGCGGGCCCGAGAGATTACAGATTCCGCAACGCGGCGACTACTGCGTCGCCCATTTCTTGCGTACCGACTTTGGTGCAACCCTGCGACCAGATGTCTCCGGTGCGCAAGCCCTGGTCCAACACCAGGCTCACGGCCTTCTCGATGGCATCCGCCGCGTCGCCCAGGTTGAAGCTGTAACGCAGCATCATCGACACCGACAAAATGGTCGCCAGCGGGTTGGCGATGCCAAGGCCTGCGATGTCTGGCGCCGAACCGTGGCACGGCTCGTACATGCCCTTGTTGTTAGTGTCCAGGGACGCCGAAGGCAGCATGCCGATGGAGCCGGTGAGCATCGACGCCTGGTCGGACAGGATGTCGCCGAACAGGTTGTCAGTGACGATCACGTCGAACTGCTTCGGCGCGCGCACCAGTTGCATGGCGGCGTTGTCGACGTACATGTGGCTGAGTTCGACGTCCGGGTAGTCCTTGGCGACTTCTTCGACGATTTCGCGCCACAGCTGGCTGGAGGCCAGGACGTTGGCCTTATCGACCGAGCAGATCTTCTTGCTACGCACGCGGGCCATGTCGAAACCGACCCGGGCGATACGGCGGATTTCGCTCTCGCTGTACGGCAGGGTGTCGTAGGCCTGGCGCTCGCCATTCGGCAGTTCGCGCACACCGCGCGGCGAGCCGAAGTAGATACCGCCGGTCAGCTCGCGCACGATCAGGATATCCAGGCCCGCCACCACTTCCGGCTTGAGGCTCGACGCGTCGGCCAGTTGCGGGTAGAGGATTGCCGGGCGCAGGTTGCCGAACAGGCCCAGTTGCGCGCGGATCTTCAGCAGGCCGCGCTCAGGGCGGATGTCACGCTCGATCTTGTCCCATTTCGGGCCACCCACGGCGCCGAGCAACACGGCGTCGGCCGCACGGGCGCGGTCCAGGGTCTCGTCGGCCAGGGGCACGCCGTGCTTGTCGATGGCCGCGCCGCCGATCACGTCGCGGCTCAATTCGAAGCCCAGGTTGTACTTGGTGTTGGCCAGTTCCAGGACTTTGACCGCTTCGGCCATGATTTCCGGACCAATACCGTCGCCTGGGAGAATCAGAATCTGCTTGCTCATGCGTTCCTCATTTCATCATGCGACCCGCCCTGGGGCAGGTCGGGAAAAATACTCAGCGTTCGGCCCAAACCACCAGCACGTCGGTGCTGAAGGTGCCGTCGGCTTGAATTTCGTAATAATCGCGGACTTCCTGGCCCATTGCCTGTTGCAACTCAAGAATCGCCGCACGCAAAGGCGCTGGCGTACGCATGCGCTCGACCCACGAGGTGTATTCCAGGCGCAGGCGCTGGCGGCTGCTGTTGCGCACATGCAGACCGGCTTCGCTGAGCTGGCGCATCCACTCGGCGGCGGAGTAATCGCGCACGTGGCTGGTGTCGCGCAGCACTTCGACGGTTTGCAGGTAAGTGTCCAACAGCGGGCTGCCCGGTGACAAGACATCGACAAACGCCGCCACGCCACCCGGCTTGAGCACCCGGCGCACTTCGCGCAGGGCCAGGCCGAGGTCGCTCCAATGGTGCGCCGAATAGCGGCTGAACACGAAGTCGAATTCGCCATCGGCGAACGGCAAGCGCTCAGCAGCGCCGTGGACCGTGCGGATATTGCCCAGGCCACGGTCTGCGGCAGCGGCGGCGACCACGTCGAGCATCTGCTGGGACAGGTCGTAGGCCACCACTTCTTTTACCAGCGGCGCCACATGGAAACTGACATGACCGGCGCCGCAGCCCAGATCCAGCAGTCGCGCAGCGCCGTGCCCGGCCAGTTCGGCCTGGAGCAGCGCAAATTCAGTACCTTGGGCGTGTACGGCACTGCTCAGGTAGGCCGAGGCCTGTTCACCGAATTGTTTTTGCACGACTTGGGTGTGGGCGGCTTTGGTCATGGTGAGTTTCCTGGGTTTTGTGTGGTTAACACTGACCCCATCGGGGGCAAGCCCCCTCCCACATGTTGATGTGTGAACACGTTCAAATGTGGGAGGGAGCTTGCTCCCGATGGCGGCGGTCCTGCCTACATCACATCAAGCGTCGCGAAACAACCAAGGCTGGCTGGCCCGGTGCCTGATTTCAAACGCGGCAATCGCATCGCCGTCCTGCAAGGTCAGGCCGATGTCGTCCAGGCCGTTGAGCAGGCAGTGCTTGCGGAAGGCATCCACTTCAAAGTGGTACACCTTGCCGTCCGGACGGGTCACGGTCTGCGCGGCGAGGTCGACGGTCAGTTCGTAGCCGGGGTTGGCCTCCACTTGCTTGAACAGTTCATCCACTTCGGCATCGCTCAAGATGATCGGCAGCAAGCCGTTCTTGAAGCTGTTGTTGAAGAAGATGTCGGCGTAGCTCGGCGCGATGATGCTGCGAAAGCCATATTCTTCCAGGGCCCACGGCGCGTGTTCGCGGCTGGAGCCGCAGCCGAAGTTTTCCCGCGCCAGCAGCACGCTGGCGCCCTGGTAACGTTCGGCGTTGAGCACGAAGTCCTTGTTCAGCGGGCGCTTGGAGTTGTCCTGGTAGGCGTACCCCACGTCCAGGTAGCGCCACTCGTCGAACAGGTTGGGGCCGAAACCGGTGCGCTTGATCGACTTCAAGAACTGCTTGGGGATGATCTGGTCAGTGTCCACGTTGGCACGGTCCAACGGCGCGACAAGACCAGTGTGTTGGGTAAAAGCTCTCATCGGGTATTCCTCAGATCAATTCGCGAACGTCGATGAAACGACCGTTGACGGCAGCGGCGGCGGCCATGGCCGGGCTCACCAGGTGAGTACGCCCACCGGCGCCCTGACGCCCTTCGAAGTTACGGTTGGAGGTCGACGCGCAATGCTCGCCGGACTCCAAGCGGTCCGGGTTCATCGCCAGGCACATGGAGCAGCCCGGTTCACGCCATTCAAAACCGGCTTCGAGGAAGATCTTGTCCAGGCCTTCCGCTTCGGCCTGGGCCTTCACCAGGCCCGAACCCGGCACCACGATGGCCTGCTTGATGGTCGAGGCGACTTTGCGGCCCTTGGCGATCACTGCCGCGGCGCGCAGGTCTTCGATCCGCGAGTTTGTGCAGGAACCGATGAACACGCGATCCAACTGAATGTCGGTGATCGCCTGGTTGGCTTTCAAGCCCATGTACTTCAAGGCGCGCTCGATGGAACCGCGCTTGACCAGGTCGGCTTCCTTGGCCGGGTCCGGCACGTTCTGATCGACGGCCAAGACCATTTCCGGCGAGGTGCCCCAGCTGACTTGCGGCTTGATCTGGCTGGCGTCCAGTTCCACCACGGTGTCGAACACGGCATCGGCGTCGGAGACCAGGTCTTTCCAGGCCTCAACGGCGGCATCCCAGTCGGCGCCTTTGGGGGCGAACGGACGGCCTTTGACGTACTCGACGGTTTTTTCGTCCGCCGCCACCATGCCCACGCGGGCACCGGCTTCGATGGACATGTTGCAGATGGTCATGCGGCCTTCGATGGACAGGTCGCGAATGGCGCTGCCGGCGAATTCGATGGCATGGCCGTTACCGCCGGCGGTGCCGATCTTGCCGATCACGGCGAGCACGATGTCCTTGGCGGTCACACCGAAAGGCAATTGGCCTTCGACGCGCACCAGCATGTTCTTCATTTTCTTGGCGACCAGGCACTGGGTGGCGAACACATGTTCCACCTCCGAGGTGCCGATGCCATGGGCCAGGGCGCCGAACGCGCCGTGGGTGGAGGTGTGGGAGTCGCCGCAGACCACGGTCATGCCGGGCAAGGTCGCGCCCTGCTCCGGGCCGATCACGTGGACGATGCCTTGGCGCACGTCATTCATCTTGAATTCGGTGATGCCGTATTCGTCGCAGTAGTCGTCGAGGGTCTGCACCTGCAAACGCGACACGGTGTCGACAATGGCGTCGATCCCGCCCTTGCGCTCCGGGGTGGTCGGCACGTTGTGATCCGGGGTGGCGATGATCGAGTCGACGCGCCAAGGCTTGCGCCCGGCCAGCCGCAGGCCTTCGAACGCTTGGGGCGAGGTCACTTCATGGATGATGTGACGGTCGATATAGATCAGCGACGAGCCATCGTCGCGCCGTTTCACTTCATGGGAATCCCAAAGCTTGTCGTAAAGCGTTTTGCCGGCCATCAGTCGGTCCTCATCAGCGGTCTTTCTATGCCCCGGGTCTTGAGACATTCAATAACCCTTTGGCTTGTGAGGCTGATGGTATGGCGCTACATTAAATAACTCAAATTCATATTTTTTATGCTTTGGATTACCAACTGGAATACCACAATGGACCTGGCCAACCTCAATGCTTTTATTGCCATCGCCGAGACCGGCAGCTTCTCCGGCGCCGGTGAGCGCCTGCACCTGACCCAACCGGCCATCAGCAAACGCATTGCCGGCCTCGAGCAGCAACTGAAAGTGCGCCTGTTCGATCGCCTGGGCCGTGAAGTCGGCTTGACCGAAGCCGGGCGCGCCCTGCTGCCGCGCGCCTATCAGATTCTCAACGTCCTGGACGACACTCGGCGCGCCCTCACCAACCTCACCGGTGAAGTCAGCGGGCGCCTCACATTGGCCACCAGCCACCACATCGGCCTGCATCGCCTGCCGCCGATCCTGCGCACCTTTACCCGGCAATACCCCAACGTTGCGCTGGATATTCAGTTTCTCGACTCGGAAGTGGCCTACGAAGAGATCCTGCATGGCCGCGCCGAAGTGGCGGTGATCACTCTGGCGCCCGAGCCGCACAACCTGGTGCGCGCCACCCCGGTGTGGGACGACCCGCTGGATTTCGTGGTGGCGCCGGAGCACAGCCTGACCCGCAACGGCTCGGTCACCCTGGCGGACATCGCCGGTCACCCGGCGGTTTTCCCTGGCGGCAACACCTTTACCCATCACATTGTCAGCCGCCTGTTCGAGGCCCAGGGCCTCACGCCGAACATCGCGATGAGCACGAACTATCTGGAAACCATCAAAATGATGGTGTCCATCGGCTTGGCGTGGAGCGTATTACCGCGCACCATGCTCGACGATCAGGTGACAAGTATCGCTTTGCCGGGCATACAACTCAGTCGCCAGCTAGGCTATATCGTGCATACCGAAAGGACACTGTCGAACGCTGCGCGGGCTTTTATGAGCCTCTTGGATGCACAGGTCGAGCTGCCAGGGACACCGGCATGAAGCTGTGCGGCCTCAAGGCCTGAATAAAACCGCGCCGAACGCCCATCGAGCCAAGGCTTTTTGATAATGCGCAATCCCGTCGACCCTATGCCACCCCTGCCCCGCATTTACGCCCTCGACCCTGAAGAGGCGGAACAAAGCTGGGACAGCGCCCCGCAACTGCTGGCAGCGCTTAACGCTGCACGGCTGGGTGCATGGTGCTGGGAAATCGATACCGGGCGTATCAGTTGGTCGCGGGGCACCCAGGCGCTGTTCGGCTTCGACCCGCGCCAACCGTTGCCCAAGGATCTGGAGTACCTGGACCTGCTCGCGCCGCAAGACCGCGCCCGGGTGATACGCGCGTTTCACGCGGTGCTGGCCGGCGAGCCGTTCGAGCAGGCCATGCACCACCACATCCAGTGGCCGGATGGCAGCCAGCACTGGCTGGAAATCAACGGCAGCCTGGCGCCGGACAAAGCCGGCCGGCGCCGCATGATCGGGGTGATCCGCGAGACCACCCGCCAGCGCGAACGGGAACACGCCCTCAGCCACTCCGAAAAGCGCTTCGCCACGCTGTTTCACTTGTGCCCGAACATGGTCCTGCTCACCCGCCAGTCCGACGGCTTGATCAGCGAAGCCAACCAGTATTTCCAGATCCTCTTCGGCTGGCCGGTCGCCGACGCCATCGGTCGCACCACCCTGGACCTCGGCCTGTGGCTCCACCCTGAACAGCGTGCGCAGTTGGTCAGGGCCACCCAGCGCAAGGGCGAACCCATCACCATGGAAGTGCAATTCTGTGCCAGCAACGGGCAGATCCACGATGGCACGCTCTGCGCGCAGAAGGTCGAGCTGGACGGCGAGGCCTACCTGATCAGCACCTTTCTCGACACCACCGAGCGCAAAAACGCCGAGCAAGCCTTGAAAGACAGCCAGGAGCGCCTGGACCTGGCCCTGGACTCCGCGCAATTGGGCACCTGGGACTGGCACATTCCCACCGGCATGCTCTACGGCTCGGCCCGCGCCGCCCAACTGCACGGCCTGCCGGCGGAAGCGTTCCATGAATCGTTCGAGGCGTTTTTCGAGGGCATGCCCAAGGAAGAGCGCGAGAGTATGCGCAACGCCTATCGCACCCTGCGCGAAGGCCCGGCCGGCAACTATCAGCTGACTTACCGTGTACAACTGGAAGACGGCAGCCCGCGCTACCTGGAAAGCCGCGCACGCCTGTACCGCGACGAAAAAGGCGCGCCACTGCGCATGGCCGGCACCCTGCTGGACATCACCGACCAGGTCGAGCGCGAACAACGCCTGAGCGCCTCCGAAGAAAAATTCGCCAGCCTGTTCCAGGCCAGCCCCGACCCGATCTGCGTCACCCGCCTGGACAACGGCGAGTTCATCGAGATCAACCCCGCCTTCACCCAGACCTTTGGCTGGACGGCCGCCGAAGTGATCAACATGAGCGCCGAACAGATCGGCCTGTGGGACGAGTCGAGCCAGCGCCTGCAACGCATCGAACAGGTGATTCGCGACCAGGCGCTGAACAACGTGGCGATCATCGCGCACCACAAAAGCGGCCAGGCCCTGACCTGCGTGATTTCCAGCCGGATGATCAAGGTCGGCGACCAGCCGTGCATCGTCACCACCCTGCGCGACATTACCCAGCAGCAACGCTCCGAGGCCGCGCTGAAGGCCAGCGAAGAAAAATTCGCCAAGGCCTTCCATTCCAGCCCCGACGCGATTTCCATCACCGAACACGACACCGGCCGCTATGTGGAGGTGAACGACGGGTTCTGCCGCTTGACCGGTTTTCGTGCCGAAGATGTCATCGGCCTGACGCTGTACCAGGTCGGCATCTGGGCCGATGAAAACCAGCGCGCGGTGCTGCTGGCCGAACTGCAACTCAAAGGCCGTATCCGCCATTTGGAAATGCTCTGGCACAACAAGCGCGGCGATGTGCTGGCGGTGGAGGTTTCAGTCGAGCCGATCACCCTCAACGAAACCCCTTGCCTGTTGCTGACCGCGCGGGATGTGAGCCTGTTGAAAAACGCCCAGGCGCAGATCCGCCACCTGGCCTACCACGACCCGCTGACCAACCTGCCCAACCGCGCACTGCTGATGGACCGCCTGAGCCAGCAGATCGCCCTGCTCAAGCGCCATAACCTGCGCGGTGCATTGCTGTTTCTCGACCTCGACCACTTCAAGCACATCAATGATTCCCTCGGCCACCCGGTGGGCGACACCGTGCTGAAAATCGTCACCGCGCGCCTCGAAGCCAGCGTGCGTATGGAAGATACCGTGGCGCGCCTGGGCGGCGATGAGTTCGTGGTGCTGCTCAGCGGCCTGGATGGCACGCGCACCGAAGTCAGCGCCCAGGTTCAGGAACTGGCCGACACCCTGCGTGAATTGCTCTCCGAACCGATGTTCCTCGACGGCCAACGCCTGCAAGTCACGCCGAGCATCGGTGTGGCGCTGATCCCCGATCATGGCTCGACCCCGGCCGACCTGCTCAAACGTGCCGACATCGCGCTGTACCGCGCCAAGGATTCGGGGCGCAACGCCACGCAGATGTTCCACAACAGCATGCAGAAAACCGCCAGCGAACGCCTGCGCATGGAAACCGACCTGCGCCTGGCCCTGTCACGCGGCGAATTCAGCGTGCATTACCAACCCCAGGTGGACGCGCGCGGCAATAAGATCGTCGGCGCCGAGGCGCTGGTGCGTTGGCAGCATCCGCAACTGGGCGCGCAGGCGCCGTCCGAATTCATCAAGGTGCTGGAAGACAGCGGCCTGATCCTCGAAGTCGGTACCTGGATACTCGACGAAGCGTGCGCCGCCTTCGAGCAATTGATCAAAGAAGGCAAGGTGGACCCGCTGAATTTCAGCCTGTGCGTGAACATCAGCCCCCGGCAGTTCCGCCAGAACGACTTTGTCGAACGGGTCGAGCACAGCCTCAAGCGGCATTCACTGCCTTACTGCCTGCTGAAACTGGAAATCACTGAAGGCATCGTGATCCAGAACCTGGATGACACCATCAGCAAAATGCGTCGCCTGAAAAAGCTCGGTGTGAGTTTTGCGATGGACGACTTCGGCACCGGTTACTCATCGCTCACCTACCTCAAGCGCTTGCCGGTGGATGCGCTGAAGATCGACCAGTCATTCGTGCGCGATGCCACCCACGACCCCAACGACGCCGAAATCATCCGCGCCATTGTGGCCATGGCGCGTAGCTTGAACCTGGAAGTGATCGCCGAAGGCGTCGAAACCCCGGAGCAACTGGCGTTCCTGCAAAAGCTGGGCTGCCACTTGTTCCAGGGCTATTTGCACAGCCGGCCCTTACCGATAGAAGGGTTCAGGCTCTTGCTGGATTGAGGCTCAGACCAGCTTCAGGGCCCGGAACCCCGAACTCATCCAGCGCGATGAGGCCAGGTCGTGCTTTTTTCCATAGAAATCCAGCGCCCCATCGATCACCGCCACCGAATGCCAGTTGTCTGCCAGGGTGCCGATCGCCCCGTTGGCCAACTCTGCGACAGTGCTTTCACGCACGTAGCCAAACAACCCCAGGCGGCGCAGCGCTTCGCCAGGGTACTCGCCATCGTTGAGGGTTTGCAGAGCCGTCGTGTAACTCTGGCGGGCACGAAAATCGTTGTTCTCGATCTGCGCGCGCTTGGCACTGACTGCGTACAAAAAGTGCGCGGCATTCAGCAACTGTCGATTATTGCCATGAAAGTTCGACTCGGCGGCAGCCTGGCGCACTTCCTCGTGGGTCAGTTGCAACCGGAAGGCATCTCGCATGACCACGTCAAACCCCGTCGGCGTGATTTGAACCTGCTTATAGATCGCCCTCGGGTCTTGCCCGAACCGGATCATCGCCGCCTTGATCGCCGAGACCGTGACGCAATTGCCTTCGACCCCCTGGTAAAACCCGCTCCAGATGTCCGCGGGCCGGACGCTCGCGACCACAGGGGCGGCGCCGCGATTGCTCGGCGGCGGCAGTTGATCATCGAACAAGACATACCCATAGCCCCGATCAGCCGTTCGTGGTGTCCCGCCATCATGCCTGACCCCCTCGCGCACCAGCGCCGACCCGCGGTTATGGGTCTCCAGCACCCCTACCGCGCCCTTGCCCGCCATATCGCTCACCGGGACGAACTGCGACAGGCCGAACACCCCCATGCCTTGCAGACAACGCTGGGTGGTCTCCCCCTCGAGCGTCTTCGCCAAGGCGGCTTCGAACGTGGCATAGCCCCCGGTCAGTTGCTTGCGTTTGACAAAGGCGGCAAACATGAAATTGGCATCCTTTACCACGCCGCTGTCCGCCCCCGTGAAGCGGGAAGCCTGCGACGCCTGCTGCAACTCCTGGCGGGACAGGTGCAGCTTGAATTCATCCTTCATCGTGACGTCGTACCCATCGCCCGAGGGTAGCAACTCGTTAAACATCGCGGCTGGACGCTGACCGAACGTCATCATCATCAACTTGATCACCGCCGCGTGGCTGCTGCAATCAAAACTCTCGCCGAAGCGCCGCTCGCTCGTGTGGAATGCCGAAGCGATATCAGCCGGCCTTTCACCTGCGGGTTTCACCGGAAATACGGGAGAAGCCCCGCGCTGCTGGGCCGTTTCGATCATCGAACGGCTAGCTGTGGAGATATACATGCACTGGGTTCCTGACGCTTGTAAAAAATAAGCAGCCGAACGGGCAGCCAGGTTTGGGCTGACTGCCCCGTTCGCAGCCCTTCAATTCAACGGATTCACCAATAGGGCTATGGCACCAGAGCTATGGCATCGCCGTGCGTGGGCGCTTTTCCCTGTCGCCCCCATAGCTCTTCGCGACCGTTGATGACCGCCACCGAATGCCGGGCCCGATTGCACATGCCCAACTGCCCCTTGGCGAGCTCACGCACGGGGACCCTCTTCATGTGCTTGCTCAGCCCCAGCCGCTTCAACCCCTCCCCCGGCCCTCGCTCATCCTCGCCATCATTCAGGCTGCGGATCGCCGCACCGAAACTGCGTGCCGCCCTGCCATCGTTGTTTTCGTCCTGGGCACGCTTGGCGCTGATCGCGAAAAGAAATTGCGCGTCTTTGAGCATCTCTTTGTCAGCCCCGACAAATTTTGCCCCACGCGCACCTTCGGCGAGCTCCCGGTCCGTCAGGTTGACGGTTACGTCATCGCGCATGACCACGTGATAACCACGCTCGGTTTTTTTCACCTCCTTGAAAATATCCGTAGGGCTTTGGCCAAACTGGTACATCGCCGCCTTGATGGCCGATACCGTCACGCAGTTGCCATCCGGCCCTTGGCGAAAGCCGCTCCAGATATTGTCGGGCTTCGCGCCGTTGCGCTTCTTCGAAAGGCCCGCGATCATCGCCGCAGGCTCGGGTTTGGGCGGCGCCGGCGCAGGCACCACAGGCGTAGTGACCTCCGGCCGCGATGGGGATATTCCCGGCACCGGCTTCTCTTTGTTATCAGAGACCAAGTTAATCAGCTGAGTCAAAAACGAAGTAAACAGCGTCATTAACTTATCGAGCGGCTCTGAATTATTCGCCACGCCATGAGTGTTTTCCCGCACGTGCTCCAGTACCCCCTGGCTCGCCGGAGACGGCACACTCAAGAAACCGCTTAATTGCGCAAACTGTTCATTTTTTGCTTTCATGGAATCGACAGGAAGTACCTGACGAACATCCACAACACGCGCAATATTATTAATTGAACAACATGACATACGGGCCTCCACTTGCAGGCACTTCCCGGAACATCAGCCCCAAAGAAGTGCACATCCAGTTCAATACGTATAAAGGAAGTTGCTGACGTCAGGCTCTGAATGCAGGCCGGCGGCTGGTCCGCCAGTCGCGCATATCAGATTGACGTTCAGCCGGGCCGGGACTGGTTATATCCGGGGTAGGCGTATCTGGTTGTGGCTGTGGTTGTGGCTGTGGCGTGATCGCCGGTACTTCCGGGGTGGCCGGTCGCGGCTTGACCTCAAGCGCATGCACACCCGGCTTGGGTGCCGGCATGACCTCCGGCGTAGGTGTGTGCTTGTGCGTAGGCATGGGCGTAGGCGTAGGCGTGGGCGTGTGCGTGTGCGTAGGCATGGGCGTAGGCGTGTGCGTGTGCGTAGGCATAGGCGTAGGCATGGGCGCAGGCGCAGGCGTGTGCGTGTGCGTGTGCGTAGGCATGGGCATAGGCGTAGGCATGGGCATAGGCATAGGCGTAGGCATGGGCATAGGCGTAGGCATGGGCGTAGGCGTGTGCGTAGGCGTGTGCACAGGCACCACTTCAACCTTGCGAGCGGCTTCCGGCATCGGCATGACGCGAGGTAAAACCGCTGCCGCATTCGGTTTCGTTTCGCCGCTCAGCGCCTTCGTATCGGGGCAATGACAATGACCGACGTTAACGTTCACTTGCACCTGATTGTCGGCATCCTTGATCACGGAGGCAGCGGATTGATGCATGTGGGGTGACACCGGAAGAGCCGGCTGGCCTCGCCGATCAGCCGTCAATGCGAGGTGTCCAGGCTTCTCCGGCAGCTTGCTCGCATCCACCGGAATGGCGGGCGTTTTATCCGCCCCAGGCAACATGCCGGACACCATGTTCCGCCCCGAAAACATCTCACGCACGGTTTTGACAACCTGCTCCAGCATGTCAAGCAAGCGCGCAAGCCCGCCTGTCTCGATTGTCATGTTGCTGTTCGAAACCTTGAAAGGGTCATGAGGCACGCCAGGGTGAGCCACAGTCGTATTGGCCCCCAATGTGCCGGTTTGCGTGAAGGTTTTCGACATGGATGGCGACAACCGCTCCATGGATGTTGTATCGCCGTTGAACAAAGGTGAATGATTAATCGATAGCGACATCAGTAAGTTCCTTATTGGCACGGCCCGGCTCGGTTAATCAGCGGGGCGGGCGAGGTTTTTTTATCGACTGGAAACAACCCTTGCTGCTTCACAGTCGATACTTTCGTGGAATACGAGGCTATCGAGTTCCAGAAATCGCGACTCATATAAGGAAACCAAATCAAACTTTCGGACTTTTCCCCCTGTTAATTTTTAAAAGACCGCAAACCAAGTAGCTTTAGCCAGATCCGACTGGACACACACGCTAATAAACCACCCTCGGGGCAACTTACCGACACAACCCCAAAACCTGCACGGCATCCGGCTGTGTTATTTCGCCCCGACTTCCTCGCGCAAAAACGCAAAATGCCCCGCATCTTTCGATACGGGGCATTTTCTTCAAACAAACGAGCGGCGCATTCAAGCGCAACGGGTCACCCCTCAGACGCGGCAGGATGGGCCATCCCCAACAACCGGCTCACCTGCTCCAAATCCGTCTCCCGACGCATGGCGGTGAACAGCTCGACGGCCTCCGGGTAATTGCGCGTCAGCATCGCCAACCACTGCTTCAGCCGGCCGGGCGCCTGGCGTTCGGTCAGTTGGGCCACCGACTGGGTCCAGAAATCCTGGAGCATCGGCTGCATCTGCGCCCAGGTCATTGCCACGACGTCTTCGCCGGCGCGTGCCGCCGCGATCTGCCGCGCAAGATCCGGACGCGCAACCAGCCCGCGACCCAGCATGATGTCTTCGGCGCCGCTGACTTCGCGGCAACGCTTCCAGTCTTCGACGCTCCAGATATCGCCATTGGCGAACACTGGCACCTTGACCACATCCTGCACGCGTGGAATCCACTCCCAGTGAGCCGGCGGTTTGTAGCCATCGGTCTTGGTCCGCGCATGCACGACGATATGCGCCGCGCCGCCCTCGGCCAGCGCCGTCGCGCATACCAGCGCGCCATCCGGGCTGTCGAAGCCCAGGCGCATCTTGGCGGTCACCGGGATATGCGCCGGCACTGCGCGACGCACATGCTCGACGATGCGGTTGAGCAGCTCCGGCTCCTTGAGCAGCACCGCGCCGCCACGGGACTTGTTGACGGTCTTGGCCGGGCAGCCGAAATTCAGGTCGATCACCTCGGAGCCCAACTCGCAGGCCAGGGCCGCGTTCTCTGCCAGGCACACCGGGTCGGAACCGAGCAACTGCACACGCAGCGGCACGCCAGCGGCGGTGTGGGCACCGTGCAGCAGTTCGGGGGCGAGCTTGTGGAAATAGGCCGGGGTGAGCAGGCGGTCGTTGACGCGGATGAACTCGGTCACGCACCAGTCAATACCGCCCACGCGGGTCAACACGTCCCGCAGGATGTTGTCGACCAACCCCTCCATGGGCGCCAAAGCAATTTGCATGGAAAACACTCAACAAAAATCGTGGCGCAGTTTACTGGGTTTCCCGCCGCGACCGTTAACCCCCTGTCAGGGCGGCGCCGTAGCCGTCGAGAAACTCCGCCGGCATGCGCTTGGGCTTGCCGCTGGACAGTTCGATGCAGACAAAGGTGGTTTGTGCGCGCAGCAGGGTCGCGCCGTCGCGAGGGCGTACCAGCTGGAAACGCCGGGTCATTTTCAGGCGCTGGTCCCAGTCGACGATCCAGGTCGCCAGTTGCAGCTCGTCGCCTTCATAGGCGGCCGCCAGGTAGTCGATCTCATGGCGCACCACGGCCATGGCGCGGTCCAGTCGCCGGTACTCGGTGAGGTCCAGCCCCAGGCGCTGGGAATGGCGCCAGGCGCAACGCTCCAGCCAGGACACGTACACCGCGTTATTGGCGTGCCCCAGGCCGTCGATGTCCTCAGCGACGACCTGCAGATCGATGATAAACGGCGTTGCCAAATCCCAGCCCATGCCTTGCTCCAGTCGATTGATGTCGGCAGGGCAGTGTATCAGGCAGTTTGGCGCGCCTGTAAACAGCTGCCCGCCAGCAGCGCCAGCACCGCCTCGACCACCCGCGGATCGGCCAGCACGCGCTGGTGCCCGCCCTGCTCCAGGCGCAACAGGCGACTGTCGAACCAGGCGTCGTGGATGACCTGGGAAGCGCTGACCGGCACGAAGGTATCGTCTTCGGCATGCACGATCAGGCCGGGGAGGTCCATCTGGTAATGGGCCACGTCCAAGTGCTTGAGCGGCATGCCCAGGGTCAGCTCGACTTCCTGGATAAACGCTGAGCGCGCCCGCGACGGCAAACCGACCATCCCGGCAAACCCGCCGAGCACATCAAGGAAGCGCGACGGCGCGGCAATGCTCACCAGCGCTTCGGTACGCAGCCCCAACTGCACCGCCAGCATCGCACTGGCGCCGCCCATGGAGTGGCCGACCACCGCATGCAACGGCGGCAGCTCGGCCGCCGCTTCAAGCATCGCGCGGGCAAACAGCAGTACGTGGGCTTCACGCCCCGGCGAACGGCCATGGGCCGGGCCATCGAGGGCGAATACCGAATAGCCGTTCTGCACCAGCGCAGTGATCAGGCTGGCGAACTGGGTGGGCCGGCCTTCCCAACCGTGCATCAGCAGCACCGCCGGGCCCTGGCCCCAGCGCAACGCCGACAGGCCGAAACGCAAGGTGACGCGCTCGGCGTGCGCCAGCAGCGGCAACTCCCAATCCCGCGGTGGCAGATCCCGCGGGGTCATGAAGACCCGCCGCATGCTGTTGGCCACCGTGTGCGGCGCCAGGCGCCCCAAGGTGCCGTTGACGCCACGAATCCAGGTCAATGCGCCCATTTTTATAACCCCTCTTAACGTATGGCCGACTTGGCGGCACGCAACACACGATCGGACAATTCACCCGGCCCCAGGGCACGCGCCAATGCCAGCCCACCGACCATCAAGGCCATGTCCGCCAGGGCCTTGTCAGTGTCTTCCGGGCTGGCGGCCAGTTGTGCGGCCATCAGTTCCACATGTTCGTTGAGGACATCGCGAAAGGCGTCCGGCAGGCGGCCCATCTCGCCCACGGTTGCCGGAATCGGGCAAGCCTTGGCCGTGGAGTCGCGGTGCTTGCGCGACAGGTAAAACGCCGCAACCAGGCCACGGCGCTCTTCGCCGGTGAGTTGGGCATCCATGTCGTCGATCGATGCACGGCGCTGGGCCAGCAATTGGCTGAAGGCTTCCAGCATCAGCGCATCCTTGCTTTCAAAGTGCGCGTAGAAGCCGCCGACAGTCAGCCCCGCCGCCCCCATGACCTCGCCAACGCTCGGCTCGGCCGGGCCACGCTGGACCAACGCGGCGCTGGCGGCCTGCAGGATACGTTCGCGGGTTTGCGCTTTTTTATCGCTCATCGTGTGCCTCCGACTCTCATGGGTTAAATATTATAGCCATAATAATATTTCGCAAGCGAGCGGCACGACCATTGGTCAGAAGCCCGGAGGGGCAAGGGAAGGGAGAATTGGCCAAACGCCAGACAAACAAAAGGGCCATTCAATAATTGAATGACCCTTAAAAATCCCGCAGAGCGGGTAATCGTGGCGTCCCCTAGGGGACTCGAACCCCTGTTACCGCCGTGAAAGGGCGGTGTCCTAGGCCACTAGACGAAGGGGACACAAACCTTCTATACAACTGATCAGGCTGAGACTGATCGATCCAAGGGCGGCGTGGCCAAAACCTTGAACCTGTAAATTGGTGGAGCTAAACGGGATCGAACCGTTGACCTCTTGCATGCCATGCAAGCGCTCTCCCAGCTGAGCTATAGCCCCGGATTTTTCGCCTCGCGGCGCAGCAGACCTTGCGAACTGCTTGTTGAAACTGGCGTCCCCTAGGGGACTCGAACCCCTGTTACCGCCGTGAAAGGGCGGTGTCCT
>NZ_JALJRR010000040.1:0-31678 GCF_024519615.1 Pseudomonas sp. Pse79 | reverse complement strand
TGGCAGGCCGCACAGCTATCCTGAGGCCGACACGGATCCAAATGTGGGAGGGGGCTTGCCCCCGATAGCGGCAGATCAGTCAACCGTGTATTGCCTTCACTCCGCTATCGGGGGCAAGCCCCCTCCCACATGGGTCATGCGGCGTTGCGGCTATCGTTGAAGATCCAACCCTCACGCCAAACCCGCTTTACTTACCCACACCACCCATCCGCTAAATTTGTTTCAAAACTTGACGCATCTAGCGCCATCCACCATATTGATAGTTAGCAAACTAACTGTATGCGAACGATCCAGTGCCCAAGACCCTCGAACAACTCCAGATGAACCTCAGCAGCAGCATGGTGGTGGGCGCCCGTAATTGGCGCAAAATCTGCCAGAACACGCTGGTGAGCTACGGTATTTCCGAAGCCTGCGCCGTGCCGTTGCTGATGATCGGCCGCCTGGGCGACGGGGTGCATCAAGTCAAAGTGGCCCAGGCTTCGGGGATGGAAAGCCCGTCGCTAGTGCGCCTGCTCGACCAACTGTGCAGCGGCGGCTATGTGTGCCGCAGCGAAGACACCCACGACCGCCGCGCCAAGGCCTTGAGCCTCACCGCGCGGGGCCGTGAGCTGGTACAGGCGGTGGAGGCGCAACTGGTGCGCCTGCGCCGCGACGTGCTGGCCGATATTGCGCCTGCGGACATGGAGGTTGCGCTGCGCGTGTTGCGCGCCTTTGAAGTCGCGCATCAATACCCAGTGGTTGCAGCATCTTGAGAGGATTTTTTACCGGCATGCCGCCGGCCAGGGACTGGTTCTACGGGGTACGCACGTTCGCGGCGTCGATGATCGCGTTGTACATCGCCATGCTCATGCAAATGCCGCGTCCGTACTGGGCGATGGCCACGGTGTACATCGTCTCCAGCCCGTTTGTCGGGCCGACCAGTTCCAAGGCGCTGTACCGTGCGATCGGCACCTTCATGGGCGCGGCGGCGGCGGTGGTGTTCGTGCCGATGTTTGTGCAATCGCCCTACCTGCTGGTGGTGGTGATTGCATTGTGGACGGGCACCCTGCTGTTTCTCTCCATGCATCTGCGCACCGCGAACAACTACGCCTTGATGCTGGCCGGCTACACCTTGCCGCTGATCGCCTTGCCGGTGGTGGATAACCCGCTGACGGTGTGGGACGTGGCTGAAGCGCGCACCGAGGAAATCTTTCTTGGCATCGCGGTGGCGGCGGTGGTCGGCGCAATGTTCTGGCCGCGGCGCCTGATGCCGGTGTTCGATGGCTCGGTGGCCAAGTGGTTCAGCGACGCCCAGGTCTACAGCCAGCGCTTTATGAGCCGCAACGTGGCGCGCGACGAAGTCAGCGCCTTGCGCGGTGGCATGGTCGCCACCTTCAACACGTTGGAATTGATGATCGGCCAGTTGCCCCACGAAGGCGCCCGGCCGCAGACGGTACGCAACACCAAGGAACTGCGCGGGCGGATGATCCACCTGCTGCCGGTGGTGGATGCGCTCGACGATGCGCTATACGCCATCGAACACCGTGCGCCGGAGTTTCTCGAAACGCTCGCGCCGCTGTTGGAGGCCACGGATCAGTGGCTGCAAAGCACCACCGAGTCGGCCCCGTTGGAGCGCTGGCGCACCCTGCGTGACCAACTCGACGCGCTGCAACCGGCAGGCGAAGCGCTGGACGACCGCCACACGCTGCTGTTCTCCAACGCCCTGTATCGCCTGGGTGAGTGGATCGACCTGTGGCAAGACTGCCGCAGCCTGCAGGCCGCGATCCAATGCGAGAGCCAGGACACCTGGCGCGCCGTTTACCGCCACTGGCGCCTGGGCCGCCTGACGCCTTTTCTCGACCGTGGCCTGATGTTCTACTCGGCGTTTTCCACCGTCACCGCGATCATCGTCGCCTCGGTGCTGTGGATTCTGCTGGGTTGGACCGACGGCGGCAGCGCCGTGATCCTGGCAGCCGTCGCCTGCAGCTTCTTTGCGTCGATGGACGACCCGGCGCCGCAGATCTATCGGTTCTTTTTCTGGACCGCCATGTCGGTGCTGTTCGCCAGCCTGTATCTGTTCCTGGTGCTGCCCAACCTGCACGATTTCCCCATGCTGGTGCTGGCGTTCGCGGTGCCGTTTATCTGCATCGGCACACTCACGGTCCAACCGCGTTTCTACCTGGGCATGCTGCTGACGTTAGTGAACACCTCGTCGTTCATCAGCATCCAGGGCGCCTATGACGCCGACTTCCTCAACTTCGCCAACGTCAACCTGGCCGGGCCCGTGGGCCTGCTGTTTGCCTTTGTGTGGACGCTGATCGCGCGGCCCTTCGGTGCCGAGTTGGCCGCCAAGCGCCTGACCCGGTTCACCTGGCACGACATCGTCGGCCTGACCGAACCGGCGAACCTGGCCGAACAACGGTACCTGGCCGCGCAAATGCTCGACCGCTTGATGCAGCACCTGCCGCGCCTGGCCATCATCGGCCATGACACCGGCGTCGCCCTGCGCGATTTGCGCGTGGCGCTGAACCTGCTCGACCTGCTGGCCTACTCGCCACGGATCTACGGCGTACCGCGGGTGTTGCTCGGCCAAGTGGTAGAAGGCGTCGGCGCTTACTACAAGGCCTGCCTCAAGGCGGGCCGACGCTTGCCTTCGCCCAGCGGCCTGCTGATGACCCTCGACCGCACGCGCCGCGCCCTCAACGGCCAAGGCCTGCAAGACGAAGACGACACCCGCCTGCATCTGTTGCATGCCCTGGCGGGTCTGCGCCTGGCGCTGTTGCCCGGCGTGGAATTGATTGGCGGCACCGAGACCGAGGCGCCGCTGCCTGATGGAGCGCCTTTATGATCGGTGATCTGGATATCAGCGGGGTGTTCCTGCCCACGCTGCTGGTGCTGATGGGCATTGCGTACCTGTTGTTTCTGCTGGTGCACGGGTTGTTGACCCGTCTGCACTTTTATCGCCTGGTCTGGCACCGGGCATTGTTCAACGTGGGGCTCTACGCGCTGTTGCTGGGCGCGGTGGACTCACTCAGTCGATACCTGATGACATGAAAAAACCTTTTTTGACCATCGGCCGTGTCGTCCTGACGTTGTTGATCGTGAGCTTCGCGGTCGTCGTCGTATGGCGCATGGTCATGTACTACATGTTTGCGCCCTGGACCCGTGACGGCCACATCCGTGCCGATATCGTGCAGATCGCCCCGGACGTGTCCGGGCTGATCCAGCGCGTCGACGTGCGCGACAACCAACTGGTGAGCAAAGGCCAGGTGCTGTTCGCCGTCGACCAGGACCGCTTCAAGCTGGCCCTGCGCCAGGCTCAGGCCGCCGTGGCCGACCGCCAGGAAACCCTGGCCCAGGCCCAGCGCGAGTACAAGCGTAACCGTGGCCTGGGCAACCTGGTGCCGAGCGAGCAACTGGAAGAAAGCCAGTCCCGCGTCGCCCGTGCCCAGTCGGCCCTGGCCGAAGCGCAAGTGACGGTGGACTCGGCGCAACTCAACCTCGACCGTTCGGTGATCCGCAGCCCGGTGGACGGCTACGTCAACGACCGTGCGCCGCGCACGCAGGAGTTCGTCACCGCCGGGCGCCCGGTGCTGTCGGTGGTGGACAGCAACTCCTTCCATATCGACGGCTACTTCGAAGAGACCAAGCTCGACGGCATCCACGTCGGCATGGGCGTCGATATCCGTGTGATTGGCGACGGCGCCCGCCTGCACGGCCATGTGCAGAGCATCGTCGCCGGTATCGAGGACCGTGACCGCAGCAGCGGCGCCAACCTGCTGCCCAACGTCAACCCGGCGTTCAGCTGGGTGCGCCTGGCCCAGCGGATTCCGGTGCGTATCGCGTTTGACGAGGTGCCGGCGGACTTTCGCATGATCGCCGGGCGCACCGCGACGGTGTCGATCATCGGCGACAAGCCCAAGGACGGAGCCCAGCCATGAAGCAGATTTTGGCAACCGCGGCGCTGGGTGTGCTGTTGTCAGCCTGCCAGGTGGTCGGCCCGGATTATCGACTGCCGGACAAGGCCGCCATGAACCGTGGCGACCTGCAAGGGCAACTGGCGGGCGAGGGCGCCAACGTGGTCTCGGCGCCGGTGCCGGCGGACTGGTGGAAGCTGTACAACGACCCGCGCCTGGATGAACTGGTGCGCCAGGGCATGGCTTCCAACACCGACCTGCGCGTCGCCGCCGCCAACTTGCAGCGGGCGCGCTATCAGGTGCAGGAGGCTGAATCCGTCGGCGGCTGGAGCGCCGGCGCCAAGGCCGAAGCCCAGCGCCTGCAAGAGTCCGGCGAAGCGTTTTTACTCTCGGAAAAAGTCCCGGTGGGCAACATCGGCAGCGTGGGGATCACCACCTCGTATCAATTCGATCTGTTCGGCACCTTGCAGCGCGGCATCGAAAGCGCCCAGGCCAGCGCCGACGCAACCCAGGCCGCGGCCGATATTGCGCGGATCACCCTGGTCGCCGATGTGGTGCGTTCGTACACGCAAGTCTGCGCGGCCAACGAAGAGCTGGCGATCGCCAACGAATCCCTCGACCTGCAAGCCCAGAGCACGACGTTGACCCAGCGCCTGCGCGACGCCGGGCGCGGCGATGAAACCCAGGTCACCCGCTCGCAGACCCAGTACAAATCCTTGCGCGCCGACATGCCGCGCTACGAAGCTGCGCGCCAGGCCGGGCTGTTTCGCCTGTCGATGCTGCTGGCCAAGCCTGTGGCGCAACTGCCGGCGGGCACCGGTACGTGCGCCGAACTCCCGCACATCGCCCAACTGCTGCCGGTGGGCGATGGCGCGACGCTGCTCAAGCGTCGCCCCGATGTGCGCCAGGCGGAACGCCAACTGGCCGCGGCCACTGCGCGCATCGGCGTGGCCACGGGCGCGCTGTACCCGGACATCAGCATCGGCGCCTCGGTCAGCACGGTCGGGTTGCTCGAAAATCTCGGCACGCCGGCCACCAACCGCTGGGGCTTTGGCCCGATGATCAGTTGGACCGTGCCGACCAACGGCGCCCGCGCGCGCATCCACGAAGCCGAAGCGGCGACCCAGGGCGCCCTCGCGCACTTCGACGGGGTGGTGCTCAACGCCATCCGCGAAACCCAGACCGGCCTGGCGCAGTACACCGCGCAGTTACAGCGTCGCGATGCCCTGGCCGAAGCCGACGCATCGGCCAAGGAAGCCGCAGACCAGACCCACCGCTTCTTCCAGGCCGGCCGCGCATCGTTCCTCGCCGACCTGCAAGCCACGCGCACCTACACCGATGTGCGCGCGCAACTGGCGGCGGCCAACACCCAGGTTGCCATGAGCCAGATCGATCTGTTCCTGGCCCTGGGCGGCGGCTGGGAAAGCGGACGAACGCAAGCCTCACAGCCCGGCAAACCCTGAGCAGCTAGCTATGCTTTGACAAGCGGGCCGCCATGCTTTTTGACCGGCAGAGGGCCTGCCTGACACAGCTCGCGTTTGCTCATGGGGATTCCAATAATGAAAAACCCTTATGCTCCCGCTTTCTGGTGCGTGTGCTTCGCACTGGTGTTGTTATCGGCGGCCTACTTCTACGGCGTCATGCTCGCTCACCGAATCGACACGGCCATGGTGTTTCTCGACAGCGCCTGCCTGGTGATCGGCACCTTGTCCATCGGCGTCGTCGCCTGGGCGTCCTATCAAAACCAAAAGGTGAAGAAAAAACTCCTCGAACAAGGCAAGACCCGCGTCGCGATCTGGGACACCAAGGTCGCCCTGCGGCGGGTCGAAACCGTGTTCGACCGCTATTTCTGGGGCAGCTATTGGCAGCCCGGGCGCACCTTCCAGGAAGTCATGGGCGACCTGACCGGCACGCCCCTGGAAAAAAGCCTCGAGACCCTGAAAAAACAATGCGTGCTGCTGGATCGGCAGGTCGCCGACGGTAGGCATTGGCTGAATAATGCGCGGGAATTGTCCGATGTGGCCACGCAGATGGCCCGCGAACGCTACCAACTGGACTTCTGCGACCCCAAGGTCGATACCCCCGGTAATGCCGTGATACACCGTGAATTCGAGGTGTTGGTGTACACCTGGACCGCCCGGTTGAAGAGTTTCGACCACCAGTTGGACGAGATCGAAACGGAATATTCCTGAACTTGCGTGGAACTGATCCCTCTGAAAGTCTGGGCCGTTCGCGGCCGCCAGTGCTAATCTTCCCCCCGTTTTTCGGCGGGCTTGAGCCAACCTCACTCGAGGTTCAAGGAAGACAGCCCACTTCTCACAGGATTTGATCAGGTCACCTCATGAATAAGCCAGCAGTCGTTCTTTTGGGTTTTGTTGTCGCCGTTGGCGTCGTCAGTGCAGGCGGCGCCTGGTACACCGGTAAGCAACTGGAACCGGTGCTGCAAACCGCGATCCAGAACGCCAACAAGGAACTGAAGACCTCCATGGCCGGCGTCGACGGCACGATGGCCCTTGAGCTGGTGTCCCTGGAGCGTGGCGTGTTCAGCAGCACCGCCCATTACCGCCTGAAAGCACAAGGTGCGGTCTTCGGCGAAGACAACCCGAACCCTGAATTGCTGTTCGTCGACCATATCGAACACGGCCCGCTGCCGTTGTCGCGCCTGGTCACGCTGAAATGGCTGCCGGTCATGGCCACCAGTCACTATGAGTTGGAAAAGAACGCCACCACCGAGAAGTGGTTTGCCGCCGCCCAAGACGTGTCGCCGCTCAAGGGCGTGGCCAACATCGGCTACAGCCTCTCGGTCAACGGCAACGTCGAATTGCTGCCCCTGGCGTTCAAGGACGACAAGTCGTCGGTGATCTTCTCCGGTGCCAACCTGAACTTCGACAGCAGCGCCGAAGGCAAGAAGGTCAAGGCCGACGGTTACATGAACAGCCTCAAGGTCGCCGTCGTCGACGCCAATGGCTCGCCGTTCGAAGCCGAACTGGCCGGGCTGACAGTGGCCAGCAACCTGGAAAAATCCACGTTCGGTTTCTACACCGGGCAGAACACCGTGGAACTGACCGACACCAAGCTCATCATGGGCCCGCAGAAGGCCGTGCTGACCCTCAAGGGCTTCGAGCAGAAAGACACCAGCGACACCAAGGACAACAACCTGGCCGGGCGCGTCGATTACAAGATCGACGAGATCGGTTACCAGGGCAAACCCGTGGGTTCGGCCGCCATGGCCCTGAGCATGAAGAACGTCGACGTGCCGTCGATGCTGGTGCTGACCAAGCTCTATCAGGACAAGATGGCACCCGTGCAGGCCGCCGCTGCCGCCGGTGAACCGGTACCCGAGCTGCAACTGAGCGACGCCGAGCAGGCCCTGGCCGATACCAACGTCAACCAACTGCTGGCCGCCAAGCCGCAAGTGGCGGTGGAAAACCTGTCGCTGAAAACCACCGGTGGCGAAAGCAAATTCAGCCTGGTCGTGGACCTGGCCAAGCCAAGCAGCATGGAACTGCCGCCGCTGGAGCTGGGCAAGCAGATCATCGCGTTGCTCGATGCCAACCTGAGCCTGTCCAAGCCAATGATCGCCGACGTTGCCGCCCTGCAAGCGCAGCTCGGTGGTGTGACCGACCCTGAAGCCATCGAGCAGCAATCCCAGATGGCCAGCGAGATGATCAGCGGCATGGCCGTCGGTACGCAACTGGCGACCCTGGTCGGCAGCGACGTGGTGTCCAAGCTGCACTACGCCAACAACGAAGTGACGTTCAACGGCCAGAAGATGACGGTTGAGCAATTCCTCTCCTTCGTCATGTCCAAAGTCGGTGCGATAGGCGGCGCGCAGTAAAAATATTCTGCAGCGGTCAGAAATAAAAAAAGCGGGGGCGGGTTTGCGGGTGAAACGGGTCAAATAGTCGCCATGGCGATTGGCTGAAGCCCCGTTATCTTCGGTAAGTCCGCCGCCACATTGATTTTTTTCAGGATGTCGGGCAATTCTGAACAATTGTTCTGAATTGGACTTTTTCCTATTTTCTTGAGGGATAGTTCCCACAGGAAAGCTAGGCCGGGTCCCGAGACGCCGGCACCCTGCAGCAAATTGCTCAGGACCACCTATCGTTACAGCTTTCCGTGTGTAAGGAAGCTCGCGATATGTTGCCAAACCCTCCACTCAGTGCATCAGGCCGGTTGCGACTGCTCATCGGGGTCGCCTTGTGCAGTCAGTTGCTGATGCCCACCTTCGCCGTGGCCGACCCGGCCTATGACGCCCTGATCATTCAGGCGCGCAACGGCAACTTCACCCCCGCGCTGACCCAATTGCGCCAGTTGCCTGCCGAACGGCAGACAGCGGGCCAGGTCAGCGACCATCTGGTGATCGCCGGGTGGGCCGGCCAGGACGCCGAAGTGCTGAAGGTGTACGAGGCCCAGGGCCAGAATCGCAACCTCACGCCCCAGGCGCTCGCCACGGTGGCGCGCACCTATCGCAACCAACAGCAGTGGGCCAAGGCCGAGGCGGTGTATCGCCAGGCGTTGCTGCGTGAACCGAACAATACCGACCTGCAACTCGGCCTGGCGTTGACCCAGGCCGACGGCGGCCAAGCCAGCGAGGCCGTGCAGCGCACCCGCGCAATGGTCGCGGCCAAGCCCGACGACCCCAACCGGCGCATGGCCCTGGGCTACGCGCTGACCCGCGCCGGCTTGAATTACGACGCCCTGTTCGAGTTCGACCAAGCGTTTATCCGCGCCGGCGACAAGCCTGAAGTCGCCCGTGAATACATCGTCGCCCTGCAAAAGGCCCGACTGCCGGAGGCGGCCTTGCGTCTGGCGGCCCAGCGCCCGGGCCTGCTCGACCCCGTCACCCAGCGCCGCCTCGAAGGCGACCTGGCCGCCGAGCGGGTACGCATGGCCGAGTTCGCCACGCGCACCGAGAAAGAACGCTACGTGATCGCCGACCGCGCCCTGCAGGACTACGACAAACTGCTCACCCGCTGGACCCCCGATGCCAGCGCCCATGACGACGTGGTGCGCTGGCGCATCGACCGCCTGGGCGCACTCAAGGCCCGGGCGCGCACCGCCGAGGTGATTCGCGAGTACGAAACCCTCACGACCGAAGGCGTGCAATTGCCGACCTACGCGGTGCGCTGGGTGGCGGCGTCCTACCTTGACCAGCGCCAGCCGGAAAAGGCCGAGCCGCTGTATCGCCAGGCACTGAGCGCCACCGACGCCGAGCCCGATGACCGGGTCGAAGACAGCACGGCCTTGTTCTACGCCCTGCAGGAAAGCGACAAAGGTGTCGAAGCCCGCAAGGTTGCCACTACCCTCGCCGACAACCAGAAACCGCGGGTCGAACTCAAAGGCCTGCCCATCGGCAACCCCAACGATGCATGGATGGATGCCCAGCAACTGTCGGCGCAGTCCGGCGTGTACGGGGGCGATCTGCCGGGCAGCGAAGCCGGCCTGGAAGCCCTGGTGGCACGGGCTCCGGGCAACGTCGGCCTGCGCCTGGCCCAGGCGGACATGTACCGCGCCCGCGACCTGCCACGGCGCGCCGAAGCGACCCTCAAGGAAACCGAAGCCCAGGTACCGCGCGACATCAGCCTGGAAGTGTCCCAGGCCTACACCGCCATGGATCTGCAGGAGTGGCGCCAACTCGACGTGCTCGCCGACGACGTCATCGCCCGCAACCCCGATAGCCGCCAGGTGCAGCGTCTCCAGCGCCTGCGCAACGTCCACGACATGGCCGAAGTGCGCGTCGAGGCCTACACCGGCAAAAGCTATGGCGGCGGTAATAACGGCGACGTGGGCGCGGTCACCGGCAGCCGTGACTGGGGCATTGAAAGCGTGATCTACACGCCGCCCATCGATGAAGACTGGCGCCTGTTCGCCGGCGCCGGCTACGCCACCGCCGACTTTTCCGAAGGCACCGGCCAGCACCGTTGGCAGCGCGTGGGCGTGGAGCGGCGGACCCGCGACATGACCCTGGAAGCCGAGGTGTCCAACCACTCCTACGGCTTTGGCTCCAAACAAGGCGCGCGCGTGTCGATCGCCCGCGACATCAACGATAACTGGCAATACGGCGGCAGCCTCGATTACCTCTCGGCCACCACACCGTTGCGTGCGCTGAATGCCGACATCACGGCCAACGGCGGCAGCGGCTTCATCCGCTGGCGCGCCAATGAAAGCCGTGAGTGGAAGCTGTCCCTCAGCCCGTCCCACTTCAGCGACGGCAACGACCGCATCGAAACCTTGCTCACTGGCCGCGAGGGCATCTACAGCTCGCCGGGCGTGCAAGTGGACCTGGGCCTGGAAGTCAGCGCCAGCCACAACAGCAAGGCCGACACGGTGTACTTCAACCCGAAGTCGGACTTCAGCGTGTTGCCCACCGTCACCGTCAACCATGTGCTCTATCACCGCTACGAGACCCAGTGGAGTCAGCAGTTCCAAGTCGGAGCGGGTACGTATAGCCAGAGGGATTATTCCACCGGCGGTGTCGGCTTGATCGGTTACGGCCAACGCTTTCGCTGGAACGACGTTCTCGAAGCCGGCGCCAACCTGAGCCTGATCAGTCGACCCTATGACGGTGATCGCGAACGCGATCTGCGCCTGCTCGTCGACCTCACTTACCGTTTCTAGAAGAGCCTGACCATGACTGTCCTCAGCCGTTGCTTGCTGGTCCTGGGTGTATTGCTGGCCAGTGCCTGCGCCCAGCAGCCCGCCCCTTTCACTCCACCCGCCGAGCGGCCGACCCCGGCCAACGAAGTGCCGTGGCCGAAAAACCATTTCCTGGGCATTGCCTATCACGACGTCGAGGATCGCGACCCCGACCAGGCGGTAGTGGCAGTGCGTACCGAACGTTTGATCGAGCAGTTGGCCTGGCTGCGGGAGAACGGTTACCAGGCGGTCAGTGTCGACCAGATCCTCGCGGCCCGCCGTGGCGGTCCAGCGCTGCCGCCGAAAGCCGTGATGCTCAGCTTCGATGATGGCTATTCGAGCTTCTATACCCGCGTGATGCCGATACTGCGGGCCTATCACTGGCCGGCCCTGCTCGCGCCGGTTGGCACCTGGATCGACACGCCGATGAACCAACCGGTGGACTTTGCCGGCTCACCGCGCCCGCGGGGTGAGTTCCTGACCTGGGCGCAGATCCGCGAAGTGTCCCGCTCGGGTCTGGTGGAAATCGCTGCACACACCGATGCCAGTCACAAAGGGATATTGGCCAACCCCCAGGGCAACCTGGAGCCGGCGGCGACCTCCCTGCGCTTCGATCCGGCCACCGGCCGCTATGAAACCCAGGCGCAGTTCGAGGCGCGGATGCGCGCGGATGTCGTGGCGATCTCCAACAAGATCCGCAGCGTCACCGGCAAGGCACCGCGGGTGTGGGTATGGCCCTACGGCGCAGCCAAGGGCACCTCGCTGGCGATCGTCGGCGAGCAGGGCTATGAGATGGCCCTGACCCTGGAAGACGGCCTCGACAGCTCGTCCAACCTGATGAACAGCCCGCGCTTCCTGGTGGCGTCCGACCCGGACGGCGAACATTTCGCCAACAGCATCGTCGCGGTGCAAACCCAGGCACCGCTGCGGGTGCTGCATGTGGACCTGGACAACGTCTACGACCCGGACCCGGCCCAACAAGCGCGCAACCTCGACCAACTGGTACAGCGCGTGGTGGACATGGGCGCGGGCACCGTGTTCCTGCAAGCCTTCGCCGACCCCAAGGGTGATGGCCTGGTGCATCAACTGTACTTCCCCAACCGCCACTTGCCGGTGCGTGCCGACCTGTTCAACCGTGTCGCCTGGCAGTTGCACACCCGTGCCCATGCCAGCGTGTATGCCTGGATGCCGGTGCTCAGTTTCGCCCTCGACCCCAAGCTGCCGCGCGTGACCCGCTGGGACCCGGAGACCGGCAAGGTCGGCCTCGACCCGGATCAATACCAGCGCCTGTCGCCGTTCGACCCGCAGGTGCGCAAGATCATTGGCGAGATCTATGAGGACCTGGCCCGCAACAATGCCATCGACGGCGTGCTGTACCACGACGATGCGCTGCTGTCCGACTTCGAAGACGCCAGCCCCGCCGCGCTCAAGGTCTATGCCGCCAACGGCCTGCCCGCCAGCATCGCGGCCCTGCGCGCCGACCCGGCGGTGATGCAGCGTTGGACGCGCTTCAAGAGTCGTTACCTGATCGACTTCACCCAGGAGCTGACCGCCAAGGTCCGCGCCATCGGTGGTCCGCAGGTGCAGACCGCACGCAATATCTTCGCCGAGCCGATGCTCAACCCGCAGAGCGAAGCGTGGTTCGCGCAGAACCTCGACGACTTCCTCCAGACCTATGACTGGACCGCGCCGATGGCCATGCCGCTGATGGAAGGCGAGACGCTCAAGAATTCCAATGCCTGGCTGGAAAAACTGGTCGCCACGGTCAAGGCGCGCCCCGGCGCACTGGAACGCACCGTATTCGAACTGCAAGCCAAAGACTGGCGCACCAAGGCCGCGCCGGACCTGAACGGTGCGCAATTGGCCGAATGGATGGGCGTGCTCAAACGCCAGGGGGTCACGAGTTTTGGCTACTACCCGGACAACTTCCTGGAAAATTCCCCGGACTTGAAAACCGTGCGTCCGGCCCTTTCCAACCAATGGAACCCTTGACCATGTTCGATAGAATCCTGGCTTTATTCGTACTGGCGTTGGTATTGGGCGTGCCCCTGGGCTTGATCTTCCTGATCACCGGGCAATTCCTGATGGACTTCGTGTTCTTCTACCCGCTGTTCATGTCGGCGCTGTGGATCGCCGGCGGCCTGTACTTCTGGCTGCACTGGGAGCGCCACTGGCCATGGGAAGAAGACACGCCGGCGCCGACCCTGGCCGGCAACCCGCTGATCTCGATCATCATCCCTTGCTACAACGAAGGCGATAACGCCGCCGAGACCATTCATGCGGCGCTGGGCCAGGTGTACCCGAACATTGAAGTGATCGCCGTCAACGATGGCTCCAAGGACAACACGGCAGCGGTGCTCGATGCCTTGGCCTTGGAGCATCCGCGCCTGCGGGTGCTGCACCTGGCGCAGAACCAGGGCAAGGCCGTGGCCTTGCGCATGGGCGCCGTGGCGGCGCGCAGCGAGTACCTGGTGTGCATCGACGGCGATGCGCTGCTCGACAAAAACGCGGCGGCCTACTTGGTGGCGCCGATGCTCGACAACCCGCGCCTGGGCGCCGTGACCGGCAACCCACGCATCCGCACGCGCTCGACCTTGATCGGCCGCGTGCAGGTCGGCGAGTTCTCCTCAATCATCGGCTTGATCAAGCGCACCCAGCGCGTGTTCGGGCGGATCTTCACGGTCTCCGGTGTGGTGGTGGCGTTCCGTAAAAAGGCGCTCGACCGCGTCGACTACTGGAGCACCGACATGATCACCGAAGACATCGATATCAGTTGGAAGCTGCAACTCGATCACTGGAGCATCTTCTACGAGCCGCGCGGCCTGTGCTGGATTCTCATGCCCGAAACCGTCGGCGGCCTGTGGAAACAGCGCCTGCGCTGGGCTCAGGGTGGCGCCGAAGTGCTGTTCAAGAACATCCGTGGCATCTGGCAATGGCGGCATCGTTACCTGTGGCCGCTGCTGTTCGAATACTGCCTGTCCACCGGCTGGGCCTTCACCTTCCTGTTGTCGGTGATCTTCTGGGCCGTGGGTAAGTTCATCGTGCTGCCCCCGGCGATCGCGGTGGACTCCCTGGTGCCTCCGGCCTTTACCGGGCTGGTGCTGGCGATGGTGTGCCTGGTGCAGTTTGCCGTGAGCATCCTGATCGACCGGCGCTACGAAAAAGACCTGTGGAAAACCCTGTTCTGGACCGTGTGGTACCCGATGGTGTTCTGGCTGGTCAGCTTGTTCACCACATTGGTCAGTTTTCCCAAGGTGTTGTTCAAGCAGCATCAGAAGCGTGCGCGCTGGGTCAGCCCGGATCGCGGTATCAAACCTGTCAATAAGGACGCGAGATCATGAAACTGGTGAGAACTCGTCAAAACCCGGTGATGTGGGTTATCGATGTGGTGTTGACCCTGCTGGCCTGGGCCGGGCTGATTTGGTTGTTGGTGCGCGGCATTACGTCGATGCTGGACAGCCATGGTGGCCCGCGCCTGGAAGCGCCGATTTTCGCGGCGCTCAACACCCTGCAGATCTACCTGTGGATCGCCCTGTTCAACGCTGTGATCCTGATCAGTTGGGCGCGTTACCAGCAACGCAAGGGACGCAAGTTCGCCCAGCGCCGCGCCGAGGCCAATGCGCTCAGTGATAAGAACCTCAGTGAGAGCTTCAAGCTGGACGAGGGGGCCCTGGAGCAACTGCGCAGGCCGGGTGTGCTGGTCATCCACAACGACGAGCACGGCGGCGTCGAGGACGTGAAGTCGCATGTCTCCCGCGACGTGGAACGCCCGCCGCTGACCCTGGTGCCCGGCCAGGAAAAAGGCAAGGACATCGGCTGAAGGCCAAACCACGCCGCTCTTTGTGGTCGCTGTGGAGCCCCGGCGAGGCTCTACAGCGCCTCCAGCGGTTCTGCAGCATCAGGTTTGCCGCTCGTCGCCAATCGGTTTGCCCTGCAATCTCGATAAATGAGCCCTGGTTCACAAAACTCCTGCGAACTTTTCCGTCTTTCCCGGTACTAACCTAACTCGGCAATAACTTGATGGCCAAGTAGTGGCAATTAATAAGTTATTCGCTGAATCAACATCAAAATAGTTGCCGTTTGTCGGAATAATACTTCCGGTGAGCGCTTGCTTATCTGTTTTGATTATTTTTATGTTTATAAATCAGTGTGTTGCAGAACTATCTAGAACTTTCGTGCAACTAATCTAGTCCCTTGGGTCAGCCGAAGTTCGATGTTAGTTTGCCGCGCCTTGATTTTCGACGGATCGAACATGTCTTTGTTATTGCCACGGACTCGGTATCTTCTGTGTACTTTGCTGCTCGCCTGGTTAAGCCTGAACAGCGCCACGGCCGCCCCCACGCCGGGCGATCAGGACCTGATCCGCGACCGCCAGAACCGCCTGCTCGACGAGCAGCGCCGGCGCCTCGACGAGCTCAAGGACCTGCCCGGCAAAGAAGCCAAGCCCCAGGCCCCGGCCACGCCCGCTGACAGCCGTTGCTTCCCGATCCGGGACATCACGCTCAAAGGCGCCGACAGCCTGCCCGCCACCGACCGCGAGCGCCTGCTCAAACCCTATGTCGGCCAGTGCCTGGGCGTGTCGCAGCTCAATGAACTGCTCAAGGTCATCACTGATTACTACATCGACAAAGGCCGGGTCACCAGCCGCGCCTACTTGCCGCAACAAGACCTTTCCAGCGGCCACCTTCAGGTGCTGGTGGTTGAAGGCAAACTCGAAGGACTCAAAGGCGCCCAAGGCAGCAGCGTGACCGATCGCGAGCTGGCCATGGCCTTTCCCGGCAAGGTCGGCGAGGCGCTCAACCTGCGCGAAGTCGAGCAACTGGTGGACCAGCTCAACCGCCTGCCCTCCAAGCAGGCGCAAATGGAACTGACCCCCGGCACCCAGGTAGGCGGCAGTGACGTCGTGGTCAAGAACACCCCGCAAAAGCCCTGGCGCGCCAGCCTGTCGCGCAACAACGACGGGCAGAAAAGCACCGGCGAACAGCAATGGGGCGCCGGCCTGGAGTGGGACAGCCCGCTCGGCCTGGCCGACCAACTGGTGCTGCGCGGCGGCCACGATGCTGTCAGCGACCACCAGAAAACCTCGAAAAACAGCATGCTCTACTACAACGTGCCGTGGGGCTGGTGGAACTTCAGTTACACCTACAACGAGAGCGACTACCGCACCTTTGGCGTGACCAACGACTACAAATTCAAGCAGAACGGCGACAACCAGAATCACCAGTTGCGCGCCGAGCGGGTGGTCCATCGTGACGATGTGAGCAAGACATCGCTGAACGTCGGCGTGGCGCACCTGCGCACCAACAACTACATCCTCGATACCCGTACCGCCTCGAGCAGCAACCGCCTCAGCGAATTGCAACTGGGCTTCAACCACGGGCGCCGCATCGGCAGCGGGTTCGTCAACGTTGACCTGGGCATGCAGAACGGCATCGGCTTGCTCGATGCCCAGGCCCAGGACGAGCGCGATGACGCAGGCAATCGGCAGCCCAACGCGCGCTATCGCAAATACACCGCCACCGCCAGCTTCCTGCAGCCGTTCACGCTGTGGGGCGAGTCGTTCAGTTTTTCCAGCCTGGCCACCGGCCAACGCAGTGAAGACATCCTGTTCAGTCCACAGCGCATCAGCCTCGGCGGCTCAGCCTCGGTGCGCGGCTTCAAGGACCAGCAACTGAGCGGCGACAGCGGCGGCTACTGGCGCAACGACGTGCGCTGGGCGCGCCCGGTGACGCTCGATTGGCTGCGTCCGGCCTTTGCCGAATACGGCGCCAGCGTCGGCTACGACCAAGGTGTGATCAGCCACGGTCGCTACAACGACGACGTACACGGTCGGGTCTCGAGCAACTCCCTGGAGCTGTTCGCCCGGGGCAAACACGTCAGCACCAGCGTGACGTTTGCCCATTCTTTGGAACGCCCGGCAGTGATGAGCGAGCGCGAAGCGCCGATCTACTTCCGCATGGATTTCTTCCTGTAATTCAACGCCCCGTTACATCGAGAATTTGAAAATGGATGTTCGCCAATTTGCCTTCCTGGCCCGCCAACCTTCTGCCGCCCTGAAGCCGCGCGACGCGTTCTTCGGCCTGCCCAAGCGCGGGCTGGCATTGATCCTCGCCAACGCGCTGTTCTGGCAGCCGCTGCTGGCCCAGGCCGAGGGCATCGTGGTCAGCGCGCCCGGCACCACCGTCGGCGCCGCGGGCAATGGCGTGCCGGTGGTGAACATCGCCACACCGAACGGCAGTGGCCTGTCGCACAACCAGTTCAAGGACTACAACGTCGGCCCCAACGGCGTGATCCTCAACAACGCCAGCGGCGCGGTGACCAACACCCAGCTGGGCGGCTACATCGTCGGCAACCCCAACCTCAAGGGCGGCGCGGCCAGCGTCATCCTCAACGAAGTCAACGGCGGCAACCCCAGCCAGTTGCGTGGCTACACCGAAGTAGCGGGGCAGTCGGCCAAGGTCATCGTCGCCAACCCCTACGGCATCAGTTGCAACGGCTGCGGCTTCATCAACACCCCCAACGCCACCCTGACCACCGGTAAACCCGTCATCGATCCGACCGGTCAACTGAAAAGCTACCAGGTCGACGGCGGCGCGGTGACCATTGACGGCCAGGGCCTGAACGCGAGCAACGTCGACCGCTTCGAAATCATCACCCGCTCGGCCAAGATCAACGCGCAGATCAACGCGCGCCAACTCACCGTGATTGCCGGTCGCAATGACGTGGATGCACAAACGTTGAACGCCACCGCACGCGCCGATGACGGCAGTGCCAAGCCTGAGCTGGCAATCGACTCCAGCGTCTTGGGCGGCATGTACGCCGGCGCTATCAAACTGGTCGGCACCGAAGCCGGCGTGGGTGTGAAGCTCGACGGTACGTTGGCGGCCAGTGGTGGGGATATTCAGCTTGATGCCAATGGCCATTTGAGCATGGCGCAGGCAGCGGCCACCGGTAACGTCAAGGTTACGGCGCAGAACGTCGACCTCACCGACAAGGTCTACGCCGCCGGCAACGTGCAAGTGACCAGCGCCCAGGCGTTGGTCAACCAGAAGAGTGTGGCGGCCGGTCAGCGTATCGAAATCAATGCGACGACAGTGACCAACCCCGGCATCATCGAAGCTGGCGTCGCCCCCGACAACAGCCGCAATGCCACCGGCGACCTGGTGGTCAACGCGCAAACTGTCAACACCACCGGCAACCTGCTGGCCAGCCGCACATTAGCGATCACTGCCGCGCAAACGCTGACCAATCAGGACGGCGTCATTCAGGGTAAAACCGTCAGCATCGATGCGGCCAAATTGGTCAACCAGGGCGAAGTGGCACGGGTGTATGGCGTAAAAAGCCTGGCGATCAATGCGCCGGCCATCGTCAACCTGGGCGGTTTGCTCCGCTTCGGTGAAGGCCAGGCGGCGACCCTCGACAGCGCGTCCCTGGACAACCGTCAGGGCCGTATCGAAATGGCCGGTGGCAGCCTGGTGCTGAGCAGTGCCGCGCTGAACAACAGCGAAGGCAAGATCATTGCTAGCGACTTGACGGTCAACGCGGGCCGCGTCAATAACCAGAGCGGCCTGCTCGTCGCCAACACCGTGACAGTGACAGCCGACACGCTCGACAACAGCAACGGCACACTGGCCAGCCAACTCGGCAACCTGAAGCTGACTGTTAAAGCCCTGACCAACCGTGGCGGCAAACTGTTCGGCAAAGAATTGTTAACCTTCGACGGTGCCACCCTCGATAACAGCGCCAATGGCCAGATCAGCGGCAACCGACTGGACCTGACGGCTCGCGACACGCTCACCAACCGTGGCGGCCTGATCGAAGCCAGCCAGGGTCTGACCCTCGGCGGCGGCAATCTCGACAACAGCGCAGGCGGGCAAGTACGCAGCCTGGCTGGCACCAGCAGCAGCCTCGACTTCAGCGGTCAGGTGAGCAACCAAAAGGGCATTCTTGAGTTTGGTAGCCAGGCCTTCAGCCTCGACGCCGGGCACTTGAACAACCAAGCCGGTCAATTGCAGCACGCCGGCAGCGGCCTGTTCCGCGTCAAAACCGCCAGCCTCAGCGGCAGCCAAGGCGACATCAATGGCCTGGGCACCGCCGACTGGTCCTTCGGTACTGTCGATGGCCTCGGGCGTGTGCAACTCAATGAACGCCTCACTTACACAAGCACCCAGAACCTGACCCTCAAAGCCGGCGACCGCATGGCCAGCGCAAAAGGCCTGGTGCTTGACGTGGCCAGCCTCGACAACGGCGGCGAACTGCTCAGCGACGGCGACCTGAGCATCACCCTCAGCGGCGACATGACCAACAGCGGCCGCGTGTCGGCCCTGCAAAAACTCAGCGTGCAGGCCAATAGCCTCAGCCAGAACGGTGGGCGCCTGGCGGGCAACACCACCCAACTGAACCTGCGCGGCACCCTCGACAACCTCGGCTACCTCACCGCACGTCAGCAACTGGATATCGCCGCGCTGCAAATCAACAACCGTGGCACCCTCGGTGCACAGGGTGCAGTGAACCTCAGCGCCGTCAACGGCATCACCAATGGAGCGGATTCGCTGCTATTCAGCGGTGCCGACCTGACCTTGCGCGGCAACGGCTTCAGCAACGTTTATGGCGACGTTTACACCCAGGGCAACCTGACGTTTGCCGCGCGTGATGGTGGTCAGGCGGCAGTGTTCAGCAACCTGTCGGGCACGGTTGAAGCCGAGGGCAACATCGGCATCAACGCCGCATTGGTAGAAAACGCCAAGGCCGTGTTCGAGCTGGGACGGACCGTGACCACCGGGAGTGTGTACTGGCAATGCGGCCAGCACTGCGACGGGGACTACTCGTACAAGCGCGGCGAGATACGCATCAACCAGACCTTCCTCGAATCCGCGCTCAAGGACTCGGCGCCCGCGCGCCTGGTCGCTGGCAAAGACATGCTGATCCAGGGCGACAACGTCCAGAACCGTTACAGCCTGCTGGCCGCCAACGGCAACCTCGGCATCGTCGCGAATAACCTGCTCAACCAAGGCGCGGGCACCCGCACTGGGCAGAACAGCATCGTTATCGGCACTCCGCGAAGAATTGACAAACATTACTGGGACCACGTTGAGTACGTCGAAGTCCCCGCGTTCAACGCCGCCGTTGCTGCCGGTCACTTCGACCTGGCGACGTTTGAAGCGCTCAAGGCGCGCTCCAGTGACTGGCGTTTTGCCGAGGCGAGTAACGTCACCACCTGGACCGTAAAAGATGCGCTTGTCTACAACGCCACCCTGCAAGCCGGTGGCACCGTCGACCTGTCCAAAGTCGTCAACACCGTGCAAAACGGCACGCTGCTGGAAAACCAGAAAGCGCAACTGACCGGCACCCTCGACAACGACCAGACTGGCATCCCCGTCGGCGGCATTAACATCAGCCTCAGCCAGCAGGCCAGTGCCCCTGGCTCGGCGTTCACCCCAGTCGACCCGACCACCTCGCCGTATTTCAAACTGCCCAAGGGCGAGTACGGCCTGTTCGTCAAAAACGCCGACCCTACCAGCCACTACCTGATCGAAACCAACCCCCAGTTTGCCAGCCTCTCGGGCTTCTTCAGCTCCGACTATATGCTCGACAAACTCGGCTTCAGCGCCGACACCGCCTGGCGCCGTCTCGGGGATGGCCAATACGAAACCCGCCTGATCCGCGACGCCGTGCTCGCGCAAACCGGCCAACGCTTCCTCACCAGTGCCTTGAGCAGCGACGCGGACCAATTCCGCTACCTGATGGACAACGCGCTGGCCAGCAAAGACGCCCTGCGCCTGAGCCTCGGTGTGACCCTCACTAGCCAGCAAGTCGGCGCACTGACCCACGACATCGTGTGGATGGAAAATCGCGTGATCGACGGCCAGAGCGTCCTCGTGCCGGTGCTCTACCTGGCCCAGGCCGAGTCACGCAATGTACGCGGCAGCAGCCTGATCCAGGGCCGCGACCTCAACCTGGTCACCGGCGGCGACCTGCTCAACGTCGGCACCCTGCGCGCCAGCAACAACCTCTCCGCCGCCGCCGGCGGCAGTCTCTACAACGGCGGCCTGATCGAAGCGGGCAACAACCTGACCTTGCTGGCCCAGGACAGCATTCGCAACGCCATGGCCGGTGAAATTCGCGGCACCCAAGTCAACCTCGCCGCCCTCAAAGGCGACATCACCAACGACACCACCGCGATTCAAGTGCGCGACGGCGCGGGCATGCGCACCCTCACCGACAACGGCACTAGCACCATCAGCGCCCGCGACAACCTGGTGATGGAGGCCGGTCGTGACCTCATCAATCGCGGTGCGCTTGCAGGCGGCAACGACGTCACCCTCACCGCTGGCCGCGACCTCAGCCTGCTGCCCGTCAGCGATACCCGCGTGAAGCACGAATTCAGCGACGGCGGGCACAAATCCAGCATCACCACCGACGTCAAAAACCTCGCCGCCAGCGTTACGGCGGGGGGCAATCTGAATATGAAGGCTGGGCAGGATGTAAACATCATCGGTAGCACGGCCACCGCTGGCAAAGACATCAATGTCGACGTCGGGCGCGATTTCAACGTGGTGTCGGTCAGCGATGTGCACAGTGTTGAAGGTAAGGAAAAACACGGCAAAAAACGCATCAAGACGACGGATGAGCAGACTACCCAAGTGGCCAGTGTGTTGACCGCGGGTGGGGATTTCAGAAGTCAGGCCGGGCGTGATACGACGCTGGTGGCGAGCAAGATCAGTGCGGGGAATGAGGCGTATTTGTACAGCGGGGAGCGGATGAATCTGCTGGCGGCTGAGAACAGTACGCATACCTTGTATGACATGAAGGAGAAGGGAAGCTGGGGCGCTAAAAAGGCGCAGATGGACGAAGTAACCCGCACGACTCAAGTAGGCACCGAGATCAAGGCGGGCGGAAACCTCACTCTGAAAAGTGGTGGCGACCAGTTGTACCAAGTCGCCAAGCTCAACAGCGGCAAGGACATCATTCTCGATAGCAGCGGTGCGATCGTCTTTGAAGGAGTCAAGGACCTGCACGATGAGAGCCACACCAAGAGTAAAAGCGACCTCTCCTGGTTCAGCGCCAAAGGTAAAGGCAATACCGATGAAACCCTGCGTCAGAGCGAGCTGGTTGCTCAAGGGCAGCTTGTTATCAAGGCCGCCGAAGGCATTCGCATCGATGTCAAACAGGTTGATCAGCAGACCGTAAGCCAGACCGTTGATGCGATGGTAAAGGCTGATCCCAATCTGGCTTGGCTGAAGCAAGCTGAGGCACGTGGCGACATTGATTGGCGCCAGGTGAAGGAGATTCACGAGAGCTTCAAGTACGACAACTCGGGGCTGGGTGCCGGTGCCAAGATTGCGATTGCGATCATGATGGCGGCGATCATGGGCCCGGCTGGTTTTGGTCTAGGTGGCTGGCAACTGGCGGTCGCTACGAGCTTCTCTACTACGGGTGTTACCAGCACCATTAACAACAAAGGCAACCTCGGCAGGGCTTTGAAGGAAACCGTTAGTACCGACAGTCTTAAAAGCGCGGCGGTTGCTGGTTTTACGGCGGGTGCTCTGGAGTATGCCGACACTAATTGGTTCGCTGGTGCCGACAAAGCAGGTGCAAGTACTAGCACCGTCCAAGGTGTTAACCCGAGTGCGGGCTCAACCTTGGCGGTTACTAACTCCTCCAAAGATATTTTCACCTGGACGTCAGCGGGTGATATCGCCCTGCGCACTGGAGGTCGGGCGGTAATCTCTAGCGGGATTTCTACGGCCATCCAGGGCGGAAGTTTCGGCGACAATTTCAATGCTGCCTTGCTGGGAGAGGCTGGCAACGTTGCGATGGCTACCGGTTTTAATTGGGTGGGTGACTACGTCACGTTCCCGAATGGAAGCCCTCAAAAGATCATTGCTCATGCATTGATGGGCGGATTGCTGGCGGAAGCGACCGGCAGTGATTTCAAAACCGGGGCTGCGGCGGCTGGGTTGAATGAAGCGCTCATCAATCAATTAACTTGGGCCGCCCAAGGCAATAAAGACATCACTTTGATGCTTTCACAACTGACTGGGTTGTTAGCAGCGGCGGCGGTTGATGGTGATTTAGAGAAAGGCTCTCAGATTGCTCAGAAGGCGACGACGTTTAACTACCTTTACCACAAAGAAGTCGAGGAGATGCTTCGGGAGGTTGACAGCAAAAGTACGGAACAAGAGAAAAGGGCGGTTAGGGAGCGGTATGCGGCCCTTGATCAGCAGAGAAATGACGAATTGGATGCGCTCTGCGCGCGCGATCCGCAACGCTGCAGGGGTATTGCTATCTCGTTGGCGAACGATGATCAGAAACTCGTCGATCTGGTAGGTAAACTTAGGTCCCAGGGACAGGGTGGTGCTGCTTCTGCTGTAGGTTTTGTGATAGGGAGCAACCTAGACGCTTCCAGCAAAATTGCTGCAGATATCAGCTCTGCTGGCGGTGGGGTGTTGGTTAAGCTCGGGGCGGAGGCTATCAAGGCTGGAGTTGGAGTAACATTACCCTCGCGCTCTGGAGCAGGGAAAGGGAAGGGTAGTCAGGGTGAAGCTGTGGGTCCTGATGTACCGCAGGGTGCAAAAGGTGGGGCGAAGACTCCACAAACTGTAGAGGAAATATCAAACCCTCCACAGGCACCGGTAATTCCGTCAGGGTGGGTCAGTCGACCAGGGCGAAATGGTGGTGAAATCTACTTTCCGGCTGGTACTGATCCCGCGAAAGGGGAGCACATTAGAGTTATGCCGCCTGGCTCATCACCTGTTCCAGGATATGAGGACGGATACTGGCGTTGGCAGAACTCCGGCAAGCAACCGATGAATCCGTCGACAGGTAAGCCGGGTATCGGGCAGGGAGATACACATGTTCCGCTTCCACCAGACTCTTTACCGCCTGTTCGTCGTTGAAAGGCTATGGACTTAATTAGAGGGACATATGTACACATTGCCAGACGATTTTGATTTTCTGCTGCTTTCCGGGTGTTACTTGGAAATGGTTTGTTTTGGTGTGCGCGTCACAAGGCTGGACTTTTCACGCCCACAAATTGCACCCGGCGTTCCTCCATATAAGGTTTCCTTCTGTGTTGAAGCAGGATTGACGTATCAAGTTGGTGATGTTTCGGGGAGACGAGAATTCACGGATTCATCTACCAGTGCACCCTTGTTAGATTTTTTGTTGAAAGATGTCGTTTTGGTCGAGGAAGTCGAGACTGCTACATTGCAGGTATCATTCAGTTCTGGCGATAGGATTGTAATCGAGGCTGACTGTAGCGGTGACTATGAATCCTATTCGATTTATCTGGATTCTGGTGATGTTATAGTTGTTTAATTGGTGCAAGGTGGCAGTTCAGTAAGGGAAGAAGAAAATAGGGGGCAGACCCTGAGGGATCCCCGATTTTTCTTACAAAAAATCAAGAAGTTGGAATTATTGAAGAGGCCTGCATGAGTCGGCAACTTGGTTTGCACCACACAAAACTAAGATCCCGAACCCATGCAGGCCATTCGATTTTTACACAGAGCGCTCGCTCAAGCACTCCCCTCAATCCATTCTCGCCGCCTGACAACGCTGGTGAGTTGTGTCAGTTCGTTACTGCAGGGCCGTCGCCTAACACTGACGGGCCTCGGGCGCTCCATGCCGGGTCAGGCCTATCCCAAACATGCCATCAAGCGCGTCGACCGTCTGCTGGGAAATCAGCATCTGAGATCAGAACGCCCATTGTACTACTGGGTGATGCTACGAGCGTTGCTGGGCTCGTTGAAGCATCCGCTGATCTTGGTCGATTGGTCTCGAATTGATGCCCCTTGTTGAGAGCCGCAATCCCGCTGGCAGGTCGTTCGTTTCCTATTTATGAATGTGTTCATGAGCGGGAAGGTTGCCCCAGGTATCAAAGTCGCCTGATTAAAACGCTGGCTCAATTGCTGCCTGATGGCTGTATCCCAATCTTGGTAACTGATGCAGGCTTCCGGCGGCCATGGATGAAGGCAGTAGTCGCGCAAGGTTGGTATTACGTGGCGCGCATACGTAACCGTGAGCTTTATCGTCGCGAAGAAAGTGAGTGGTTACCCGTGAAGAATTTGTATGCTCTGGCCACCTCTTCGCCCAAGTCGCTGGGTCGAGTTGAGATGACCCGCAGCGCGCCTCACTTCATTGATTTGTACTGCGTTCGCCACTCTGCCAAGGGCCGTAAACATCAACGAGTCACTGGGTCAATCGCCAAAAGCAAGTTCAGCCGGCAGTCCGCCAGTCGTGAGCGAGAGCCGTGGTTGCTGGCAAGCAATCTGAAGCAAAGCGAGTGGAATTCAGCAAAAATCGTGGCCATTTATAAGCGGCGTATGCAGATCGAAGAAGGCTTCCGAGATGTGAAAAGTGAGCACTTGGGGCTGGGTTTGAATCTGCATCGAAGCAGGTGCCCAAAGCGAATAGAGGTGCTGCTGTTGATTGCTGCGCTCGCCAACAATCTCCTCTTTTTAACCGGGCTTCAGGCGCGAGAACGTGATTTGGAACGACGCTATCAAAGCAACAGCCTCAAGGTGAAACGTGTACTTTCATTGTGGCGGCTAGGCATGGAATATTGGCGCAGTTGTACAGATTTTGGTGGGCGAGAAGGCTTGGAGAAAGCCCTGCGTGATGAGGTGCGCCATCAGGCGCAGAGCCTGGAGTAGATTTGTGGGGATCCCTCAGGGTCAGACCATCACTCTCATTTTTTAAAGCGCAATTCTGCTGACCCTTATAAAAACTTGGCCTGACCGCGATTTCTCTCTCTAGGGCATGACCTGATCCATCTCAGAATCGTTCGCGGCGTGACTGCTTGCGCTTGCCCGCTTACTCGAAGTCGGAAAACTCGCCAGGCTCATGGGCGGCTCGGATTAGGAAGTCAGGCGTATTTCAGCACATTTGCGGACTTGTTCGGAGAATCCCTAACCGAGCCCGGCTCTTTCCGATTAAATGTTATCCTCGTCGGCCCCAACATCAATCTGAACTTGCAACACCTGGACAATTACAACGTTGGCTTTCATCGCCTAGTAACCGAGCGAAGCCAAACAGATAGCCTCGCCCCTGCTCATCCACTTTCACCGATCTTTTTTGATCTAAGACCTTTTATCAATCAAGCATTGAACCTGGTTTTAACTTCTCCACCACGCGCATAAGTCATCACAAACGAACTCCAATTTTCACCACGTCTGGTGGCGCACTCCCTCAACTCCTTCACCAAACGATAGAGGATTGCGCCATTGTAATCCGTTTCCGCATCCGTCACCCGAACCCCTTTGTTCTCGACAGTAAGAACAGTTTCTATATAACCCGCACCTACTGTTACCTCATAAAAAAAAGAGTCGTAGCCATCCACGATACCTGCATCTAGCAGCTCAAAAATCTGTTTCACTAACTGTACGTCTTGAGTAACCACTATATAACCTCCGGAATCTTATGAGCCTCATTTTCAAAGAAAACTTTTTCGGTTTTTCCATTTATCGTATAGGTCAACTCCATGTTATCAGGACGCGGGAAATAGGGGTCAGACCACATTTTGCATTTAAGGAGTTTTCGTGACTATTGTTCAGTCCTTTAAAAAGAGAGTTATCCGAGGAGTGGTATGTCGTCCGAAGGCTGTTTTTTCTTAGTCTTATAATGGTGGTCTGACCCCTATTTCTCTTTAATGGTGGGGCCTAGAGTTGATTATCTGCACAAACCGGGGCGGCACCAAGGCCGCCCGATTTTATTCAGGTTGGATCGGCATTGAGCCTGCGGCTGATCACATCCAACAAATCACACCCATCGCGCAGCGGAATCGCCAGTAGATGGGCAAAGTCTTGCAGCACCACGGCATCGCTGCTGAGCTGTTCGCGAAAGGCTAGGTTTTCCAGCAGTTGGGTGACGGCTTGGATGCGGTGCACGGCGGCGTCGTGGAGGACGTCGAGGGGGGCTTGGGTGTCGATGAGCAGTGCGGGGACGGTGCAGTCGTGGCCGGTCAGGGGCATGTAACGGTTCATAATTGGCACTCTGTTAAGTGGTTGAGGCCACCACTCAATCGTCGCCAAACGAATGGGTGGCAGCTGTACGCAGGTTGGCGAACCGGCAACAGAGTAAACCGGCAGACCCGGGGGTCTCCCGCGCACAGCCGCCATAAAAGGTACGACTTTGCGGGTGCAAAAACACCTGCATGAAAGCGGATTGCTTTTGCACTCTGTTGTCAGGTCGCCAAACCTGATCGCCATTTGGGCGACGGCCGGACTATAAGCCCCTCACCCAAAACCGCGCAAGGCATCAGAGTGATGGCACAATGCCTTATGCAATGCCATCCGCTGCCGACATACTGGTGATGCCCAGACGCATCAAAAATCTGAACCGGCCTTCGCCGGCGTTTTCGAATCCGCCCCACCGCTACCCACAAGGAAGAAATACATGATCAAGTTGTTCTGCAAAGGCGCTGTCGTTGTGTCCCTGGCCACGCTGTTTGGCTGTTCTTCGACCCCGTCGGTGGAGAAGATGCAGGCTGACGTGGCGAGCTATTCGCTGCCCAAGGCTGCCGTGGCCGATAAGGGCCTGGTGTATGTCGTGCGCCCTAGCAACGTCGGGATGCTGGTACGGTTCAACGTGTTCCTGGATGACAAGGAAGCCGACTCGGAGATGGGTTACAACCGCGGTAATCAGTACATCTATTTTTTCGTGACGCCGGGCAAGCACGTGATCAGCTCCAAGGCTGAAAACTGGGCGGACATGCCAATCAACGTCAAGGCCGGTGAGGTGGTTTACCTCAAGCAGGAAGTCGAAATGGGCTTTGCCGTGGCGCGCAACAGCCTCAAAGTGCTGAGCGATCTGGAAGGCCGTTATCTGGTCAAGGATGCGTCCTTGGGCACCGTGGCAAAAGAAAGCAAGTAAGTTAAAAGCGCTTAAGGCGGCCGAGCTCGGAGCCCGGCCGTTGTCGCTGTTCATCCGCCCTGCACACTTAGCTTGATAAGGGGCTGACACGCGACTCTTCAACCCTCGTTGACTGACACGCGACATAAGTCGGAGTGGCACCGTATGGACGCAAATCCCCCGCTAAACGCCCGACCCTTCCGGCCCGCAATTGTTTAGACCCAAGGAAGCTCTTCAATGAAAATGCATCGTTTGTTTATCTCGCTCACTGCTCTGGCGACCTGCACCAGCAGCTTCGCCGCGGCGCCTGCCCTGCAAAGTTTTCTCGCCTGCGACCAGAACTCCCTGGCGGTGGTAAGCCAGCCGGGGCTCAAGGAACGTGTCGCCCATAAGGTGGAGAACGGCAAGATCACGCTCAGCGGCGGCACAAAATCCGATATGGGCCAGCGCTGGATGTTCGACACGCCACTGACGCTTGACGGTATGACCTTGACCGGCTTTTTCGCCGAAGACCAGGACCTGATGGGCTCGCGGATCATCAACTGGGGTTTCTACACCGAGCAGGCGCCCGACGCGCTTTACGCACAGCTGAGTAAAGTTCCGGGTACGGAGTTGGAGAAAGCCAACGGTATCTACGCTCGTGCGCAGATCTGGTCGCATAAGCAATCAGCCTGGGTGCCGGAGGGTGGCGATGACAATGCAGGCAAGCTGGTCACCGATACGGCCGAACGCATCTTGATGGTCGAGCCCGCCCCCAGTGACCTGGCCAAGACCAGCAATGGCATGATCACCTGCTCGGTTCAGGGCGCGGTGAGCGCCGCGATGCTCAAGATCACTCGACCTGACCTGATCAAGTGAGCTGAGGCAGGCAACGATACCGCGGGCATGCTCAATGCCTGCGGTGTTCTCTGGTTTTTCGCGAGCAAGCTCGCTCTTACAGGGGCGGGGTTACAGCAACTTGCGCTGCACCGCCTCATCCAGCGTGCTGCGCGTCAACGCCTCCACCACTTCCCGCGTGTCCGCCTGGAACGGGATGCCCACGATCAGCACCAGGTGCATCCAGGTGCGTACCGACTCACTCTTTTTCACGCGCCCGAGTTCTTTGCCGTCTTTGTCCTTGAACACGGTTTCCAGGGTGAAGGTGTTCTTCGCCGTGGACGGGATGATGAAGAACGTCACGCCAGTGATGATCGCCGAGGCCATGTTGAACTGTTCGTTGTTGTACAGGGTGGCGTCGGCGTAGATGTCCGAGTCGACCTTGTCGGTGCTCACCCGCGAGAAGCGGTTGGACTGGCGAAACGAATCCGCCACGGCCTTTTCCCACAACGCCGCCGGAGCGCCGGCTGCAGTGTTGCCCGGGCCGCTGTTGACCTGGCGGAGCGCGGTGGTACGCACGAACGCCGTGGGTTTTTGCGCCGGTGCGTTGGCGGTCGGCGGCCAGGTTTGCACGGGCGGCAGTTCGTGTTGCGAGTAAGACACGCAACCTGTCAGCAAGATGGCCGCGAGGACCAGGCTGTGTTTGATCAATCCTTTCATGTGTCGCTCCTTGAAATTACGGTTTGGCCAGCTTCGCGGTAGCGGTGTCGAGCAGTTGCGCGACCAGTTCGTTCAGTTGCTTGGCGCCCATGGTTGGGGCCCAGTATTCGCGACCGTAGAGGCCGACGTTGCGCTCGAACTTGACCTCGTGTTTGGCGCTCGCCAGTTCCTTGCCATCGCGATCGACGATCACCAGGTCGCCGGCCACGTCAAAGGTGTCGACGTAGATCGGGCCGTTGACCCAGATCCAGACCGTCAGCGTCAGCAAGGCGCCGGGGACATAGCCCGGGTGTATGCCACGGTGGCCCTTGAGGGAAGTCATGTTGAACTTGAGCGACACGTCCTGCTCACCCAGGCGCACGGGGTATTCGGTGACCTGCTTGAAGTAGCCCGCAGTACTCACGTACTGATTGAGCTGGGCGGTCAGCGAGCGGCTGATCGCGGTCTTGTTGGCGTCGTTGATGTCGGCGGCGCTCACCGTCACATCGGCGACTTGTGCGCTGCGCGGGCTGGCGATGGCGGCGGGGTGGAGCGGGGCGCCAATGGGGCCGGTGACGGTGTAGGACACACAACCGGTCATCGACAGAGCGGCGATCAGGGTCGCTGCCCGGAAGAGGGTTTTCAACACACAATTTCCCTATTAATGAATGAGCCAGGCCAGTGTCTCGACCGATAGCCCAAAAACTTGAGGAATGTGCGTCATCGCACGCCCTCCGACGAAACACCTTGAGAACCCCTCTCAACCCCGTAAAATGCTGCAGCCGTTGCGACCCGACATGTTCAGGGATGAAGTCAGTTACGCGCGAGTTCTTGCCTTTGCGCAGGCCAGCCTGCCTCCCTCCCTGAAACTGCCGCCCTTGGCCCGACGCCTTCGACCTCGAAGGGGTGGGTATCGCCTCGTGCCCGGTTTCTCGCTACACCGAGCGCTGCTGATTTCCTCACTTTAGGAGCAACATGTGAAAACACTGTCCCAAATCCTGCTGTCCGGCGTTGCCGTCGCAGCGCTGCTGACCGTGGCCGGTTGCGCCACGGAGAGCAACCGCGCGATGCCGGTGGAACAAGTCGCCAGCGCCCACGTCGCCTATTCCGGCGTGCGCGTGCCGATTGCCGTGGGCAAGTTCGATAACCGCTCCAGCTACATGCGTGGCATCTTCTCCGACGGCGTCGACCGTCTCGGCGGCCAGGCCAAGACCATCCTGATCACCCACCTGCAGCAGACCAACCGCTTCAGCGTGCTGGACCGCGACAACATGGGCGAAATTTCCCAGGAAGCCGCGATCAAAGGCACCGTGCAGAAGCTCAAAGGCGCTGATTACGTGGTGACCGGCGATGTGACCGAGTTCGGCCGCAAAGAAACCGGCGACCGCCAGTTGTTCGGCATCCTCGGCCGTGGCAAGACGCAAGTGGCCTACGCCAAAGTCGCGTTGAATATCGTCAACATCAGCACTTCCGAAGTGGTGTATTCCACCCAGGGTGCCGGTGAGTACGCGCTGTCCAACCGTGAAGTGATCGGCTTCGGCGGCACCGCCAGCTACGACTCCACCCTCAATGGCAAGGTGCTCGACCTGGCCATGCGTGAAGCGATCAACCGCCTGGTCGACGGCATCAACGCCGGCGCCTGGAACCCGCGCAACTGATTGGCAACCCCTCAAGGAGTAGTACACGGATGAGCAAGGCAGTGAAGTTGGCGCTGATGCTGACAGCAATCGCGACGGTCGCCGGGTGCCAGACGGCGCCTCAACCCCTGTATCAATGGGAAAGCTACCAGCCGCAGGTTTACGAGTACTTCAAGGGCGAGCCCAAGGAAGCGCAGGTCGAGGCCCTGGAGCGCGATCTGCAGAAGATCAACGCCAGTGGCCGCAAAGCACCGCCGGGTTACCACGCCCACCTGGGCATGCTGTACCTGAGCATGGGCAAGGATGACCAGATGGTGCAGGAGTTCCGCACCGAGAAGGCGCTGTTCCCCGAATCCGCTGCGTACATGGACTTTCTGCTGAAAAACGCCAAGACTGGAGTCGCCACCAAATGAGCCTATTGAAACTCACCGGCGCCTTGCTGGCCCTGGCCTTGCTCGGCGGTTGCGCGGCACCGAAGACGATTGATTACACGGCATACAAACAGGCGCGGCCGAAGTCGATCCTGGTGCTGCCGCCGATCAATGAATCGCCGGAAGTGCAGGCGTCCTACAGCATGGTTTCGCAGGTGACCTACCCGCTGGCCGAAGCCGGCTACTACGTGTTGCCGATTGCCCTGGTGGACGAAACCTTCCGCCAGAACGGCCTGACCACCGCCAACGATATCCAGGGCGTGCCGCCGGCCAAGCTGCATGACATCTTCGGTGCGGATGCAGCGCTGTACATCACCGTCAGCGAGTACGGCACCCAGTACATGCTGATCTCCAGCAACACCGCGGTGACCGCCTCGGCCAAACTGGTGGACCTGCGCACCGGCACCACCCTGTGGACCGGCTCGGCGCGTGCGTCCAGTGAGGAAGGCAACAATAACAACGGCGGCGGCCTGGTGGGCATGTTGATCACAGCGGCGGTCAAGCAGGTGATCAACAGCTCCACCGACGCAGCGCATCCGATCGCGGGCATCACCAGTGCGCGCCTGCTCTCGGCAGGGCAGCGTACCGGGCTGCTGTACGGTCCGCGCAACCCGAAATACGGTACGGACTGATCTCAGCGAAGGTCAAAGGTGGGAGGTGTTATCTAAACCAGGATTCAGGCGGGGCAGCGCGCCGGGCTGAGTTAACC